>NZ_FNBX01000020.1 GCF_900102485.1 Desulfovibrio legallii
CGGCAACGGCTAAGGCAACGTCATGTGGGAAAGTAGGCCGTCGCCAAAGATTGCTCCCAAAGCCCCTCGCTGCTCCGCGCGCGAGGGGCTTTTTGTGTTTGCGCGCCGGGCGTCGCTCCGGCCCTGCTGTCCTTATCCGTAAGCCGCTAAAATTTTCCGCCCTGACAGATCTGCCTTTCGCCGAACAAAGGCAGATCCCCGGCGGCAAAGGCCCGCAGGCAGTCGCCCACGCTGGGCAGGCCCGCGTGGTGGTATACGGCCATGCCCGCGGCCTGCAGCTCGCGCAGGGGGCGCAGGCCAAGGCCGCCGGCCAGCACTGCCTCCACGCCCATATCCTGCAGGGCCCGCACCACAGCGCCGCAGTCGCCCTGTTCGTGGGTCAGGCCCGCGCGCACCCGCACCGCACCCACAATGCCGTCGTGCACCTGGGCCAGGGTGAATGTGGTGCAGCGGCCGAAGTGCGGCTCAGGCGCGGCGGCGAGCCCGCCGGGCGGTTGCGAAGGCACGGCGGCCAGCAGTCCTTCTGCCGGCGGCGCGGGGTCATCCGCCTCCTCGCCGCCCACAGCGCAGACGCCGCCTTCAATGCGCAGGGCCTGGCCGTGGACCAGAGCCCCGGCCACGCATTGCCGCGCCCGTCGGAGCAGGCGGCCGAACGTGTGGCGCGAAACGCCCATCTGTGCGGCGGCGGCGTCCATGTTCAGCCCTTCCTGATCGGCCAGGCGCAGGGCCTCCAGGCCATCCAGGGTGAGTACGGCTTCTTCCAGCTCGCTCATGGGCACGCCGCGAGGCTTGAAGTAGCGGGCTTTGGGCAGGCCGCTCACGCGGCGGCAGTGGCAGGGACGGGCCATAGGCAATCCAAACTACGTTGTGTTTTTACAGCAGGCTTACGTCAGGCGCGGGCATGTGGTACGGGCGGGCCGTGGCGTGTGCGCCGTACGGCGTCTCCATCCTCGCGCGTCGTAATGCCTCCGTGCAGCAGCCGCGTCCGGGATTGCACCAGGCGGGCCGGGGCCTCACGTCGCTGTCCGGGTTGTACGCGCCGAAGCGCGCGTTTTGCCAGCCCTTGAGCGCAGACGTTTTCAAAAGCAAAATACTCTACGCAGAGTAACCTTGAGAATGTGCAGCCTCAAAGTGTAAGGCTGCTCCTTCCGGCGCTTAACGCGCAAGTAAATCGCGCTTCCGCCTACACGGCGGGCGCCTGCGCGCAGCCGCCACGGAATTTCAAAGTTGCAATGTCCTAGCCGGCGTATTCCGTCGCACCGGCGGCGCTGTCGCCTTCCAGCAGCAGCACATGGGCGTAGCGGCCGCTTTTGCGGGCCTTTGCCGCCAGTTCCCGGCCCAGGGCGCGGCAACGGGGGCAGGCGTGGCGCGGGGCGAGCAGGCAGAAGGAACGGGGCACCCGCTCCGAGCTGGTCTCCCACCGCCCCAGGCCGGAGCAGTCCGGGCAGAGCCGCCAGCCTTCCTGCTGCTGCTCGCGCAGCATGTCCGTATCGTAAAAAATGTGCTTGGCGCGCACCCACCACCCGTCTTCGGCGCGGCCTTCGGTGGGTTCGGCGGGGGGGCGGAAGTAGACCTGCCGCACCTGCTCGCAGAGCCGGGCGATGTATTCGCCCACCTCCGGGCGCTGGCGGGTGGCCTGGGGCGTCCAGCCCGGTTCGCGGATGTCCGTGGCGGGCAGCCCGGCCAGGGCCAGGCAGATGCCCAGATTCACATAGGGCAGGGCCCCGCGGATGGCATAGCCCCCTTCCAGTACGGCGATGTGCGGCTTGAGGGCCGCATTGAGGGCCGCATAGCCTTGGGCCGAAAGTTTCATGTTGGCCAGGGGGTCGGTAAAGTGGTTGTCCTGCCCGGCGGAATTGATGATCAGGTCAGGCCTGAAGTCCTCCAGCATGGGCAGCACGGCGTGGGTGATGGCGTAGAGGTAGCCTTCGTCCGAGGTTTCCGGCGGCAGGGGGATATTGATGGTGCGGCCCAGCGCGCCGGGGCCGCCGCATTCGCGCGGGAAGCCCGTGCCGGGGTAAAGGGTGCGGCCGTCCTGATGCAGGGAGATGAACAGGGTGTGCGGGTCGTTCCAGAAAATGTCCTGGGAGCCGTCGCCGTGGTGCACGTCCGTATCCACAATGGCGATGCGCAGGGGGCGGCCGTCGGGCCGGGGGTAGTGGTCGCGGATGTACGCCACCATGACGGCTTCGTTGTTGATGTTGCAGAAGCCGCGGTTGCCGTGCACCACGCGCATGGCGTGGTGCCCTGGGGGCCGCACCAGGGCGAAGGCGCGGTTTTCGCGGCCTTCCAGCACCAGGCGCGCGGCCCGGATGGCCCCGCCGGCCGAGGCCAGGTGCGAATCGGTGCTCACCGCGCCCACCGTGGGCAGGCAGAAATGCACGCGGGCGAGCTGCTCCCACGTGGCGAAGTCCGGCCGGTATTCAGTGATGCCGGGGATGTCGAAGAGGCCCTCTTCCAGCAGCTGGTCGCGGGTATAGAGCAGGCGCTCTTCCCGCTCAGGATGCGTGGGCGCGATGGCCCAGTCAAAGGCGGGAAAAAACACCACCCCCAGCCGTTGCGCGGCCTTGAGGGGCGCGAACGTCTGCAGCGCGGATTCAGTCATCGTTGTCCAGATCCTCAAAAATGTCGGCCCCATAGCGGGCGTAGGCCGTGAGGCGCCCCATGCGCGCCAGGCCGAGCCCGTAGGCCAGGTTGCTCTCCGCCAAGGCGGCAAAGAGCCGTCCTTCCCCGTCGTGCAGCACAAACAGCCCGCCCGGCCCGTCGGCCCTGCGGTAGGCCGCGCAGTGCAAAAGCTCCGGGTCGCCCAGCCGGGCGGCCAGGGTATAGCCTGCGGGCGGCGCGCCGTGTTCCGGCAGGGCCGGGCCGCCTTCGGGCAGGGGCGCAAAGCGCAGGCCCGCGCCCTCCGGTTCCAGTACATAATATTCGTTCATGCCGCACCGCCGAGGAAAGAATGTTTGTTGTGCTGGCCGCTTGGAAGCGCGCCGCGCGCTACTCCAGCCCTTTGCCGCGCCGGCTCAGATGCGCCTCCAGGGCCGAACGGCATTGCAGGGCCACATCTTCGGGCGGTTGGGCCGCGTCGATGATGGCAAAGCGTTCCGGCTCCTCTTCGGCCAGGGCGCGGTAGCCCCGGCGCACGCGCTCGTGAAAGTCCAGGCTCTCGTTGTCAAAGCGCCCTTCAGAGACCAGCAGCCCTTTGTTCCGGTTGCGTTCCCCGGCGCGGCCCAGGCCGCAACGCACGGGCAGATCCAGAAGCAGGGTCAGGTCCGGCGCAAGCCCGCCCGTGGCCGCATCGTTGAGGCGGCGCAGATATTCCGTATCCAGGCCGCGGCCATAGCCCTGGTAGGCCAGGGTGGAATCGGTGTAGCGGTCGCAGAGCACGATCTGCCCGGCCTCCAGGGCCGGACGCACCACTTCGGCCACATGCTGGGCCCGGTCGGCCAGAAACAGGAACAGCTCCGCCCGGCTGGAAAGCCCGCGGATACGGGCGTCCAGCAGCAGGGATCGCAGACTCCGGCCCAGGGCGCAGCCCCCCGGCTCACGGGTCAGCACAGGGTCCAGCCCGTGCGCCGTGAGGTAGGCGGCCAGCGTTTCCATGACCGTGGATTTCCCGGCGCCCTCTATGCCTTCAAAAGAGACAAACATTCTTCTTTCACCACCTTTGGTGGGGCCGATTTTTGGGGCGCGGGCTTTTTGGCGGCAGCCTGGGGCGTGCGCGCGGCCCGGTAGAGGGGGCGGCTCAGCGTGGCCTGCCAGGGGGTCCAGTCCTGCCCGTTGTCGCTCAGTTGGGCGAACAGGCCCCGGCATTGGGCCATTTTGGCGTCCAGATTATCCGCATAGTGCAGGGCCAGGGCTTCGGGCGTCTGCGGCAGGCGCACCGCGCCGAAGGCCAGCTCGCCGTGGTGGCTGAGCACCAGGTGCTTGAGGTGCTCCTGCAGGCCCGCGTCCAGGCCGGATCTGGCCAGCAGGGGGGCGAGCATCTCCAGCCCCAGCATAAGGTGCCCCAGAAGGCGGCCTTCGGTGGTGTAGTCATTGGCCACGCCGCCGGAAAATTCACGGATTTTGCCCACATCGTGAAACAGGGCCCCGGCCAGCAGGGTCTGGCGGTCCAGCTCCGGATATTGGTCGGCAATGCGGCGGCAGAGGGTGAACACGCCCAGGGTGTGCTCCAGCAGGCCGCCCACATAAGCGTGGTGCACGCTTTTGGCCGCCGGGCAGACGCGGAAGCGGGCGCGCAGGTCCTGGTGGTTGAGAAAGCCCAGGGCCAGCTTGCGCCAGGGGGGATAGACGAATTCCGCCTTGCACAGGTTGGTGAGCTGCTCCAGCATGTCATCCAAGGGATAGGGGCTGGCGGGCAGCAGGGCCGCCTGGTCCACGGCGGCGCATTCTTCGGGCGAGAGCAGACGCAGCTGCTCTATGGAAAGCTGCACTTGGTCGCGGTAAAGGCCGGCGCGGCCCTCGGCCCAGACCAGCGCGCCCACGGGGATGGCCTCGAAGGCCGCGCTGAGGGGATGCCAGATTTTGGCCTCCAGCGCGCCGCTGGCGTCGGCCAGGGTCAGCCGCCAGTAGGGGCCGTTGCGGGATTGCCCCTGCACGGCCTGACTCACGGCAAACAGCCCCCGCGCCTCGCCGGGGGGGGTAATGTCTTTGACGTAGCAGCCTTTTTCCATATATCGTCCCTAGGCGCGCGGGCCGGTTGCCGGCACACACGCCCCTGTCCTGAATTTCCCTTGTTTGCGAGGTATTGTCAATGAAGGTTCTGCTCACCAACGACGACGGCATCCGCGCGCCCGGCCTGCGCGCCCTGTACGCGGCCCTGCGCGAGGCCGGCCATACGGTGTGGGTGGTGGCGCCCATGCGCCAGCAGTCGGGCGTAGGGCATTCGCTTACCGTGTTTGAGCCCGTGCGCTCCATGGACATTGTGGAGCCGGAGTTCAGGGGCACGGGCATTTTCGGCACGCCCACGGACTGCGTGAAGCTGGCCCTGGGCCGTTTGCTGCCGGAGCGGCCGGATATGGTCATCTCCGGCATCAACGCCGGGCCCAACGTGGGGCCGGACATCCTCTATTCCGGCACTGTGGGCGCAGCCACCGAGGCCGCCCATGAAGACCTGCCCAGCATGGCCGTTTCCCACGACACCAACGGCGGGCCGGAGACGGACCCCCTGCCCCAGGCCCGACACGCCGTGGCCCTGGCCGAGCGCGTGGACTGGCCCCGCCTGGGCCGCCGCCGGGTGCTCAACGTCAACTATCCGGCCCGTCCGCTGGACAAGGCCCTGGGGCTGCGCGTCTGCGTGCAGACCAGCGCCGTGTGGAAGAATACCTACCTGGAGCGCAAAGACCCGCGCGGCGCGCCCTACTGGTGGCTGGAGGGCGAGATCCCGCCCGAAACCATTGAGCCCCAGTCGGACAAAGACCTGCTCAGCCAGGGCTACATCACCCTGACCCCGCTCTGCTTTGAATTTACGGACCGCCACGGCCTGGCGGCCCTGGAGGGCATGGAGCTGGGCGGGAAGTAGGCCGCCGTGCGGCTGGGGGCGCGCCATGACGCGCAAGCTGTCCGGGCCGGAAACGGCCACGGCGTCTTTGCCCCCTGCCGCGCCCGCCGTTTCTGCGCCCTGCGGGCGCGGCCCATTCCCCTTTGCGCGGATTTGGTGTATGCAGGGTCTTGCCCTGCGCGGGCCGCGGCGGTATCTTCACCGCCCCGTACTGTTTGTCATACCGGAGGAAGCCATGCCCCTTACCAGTCCCAAACAGATGTTTGCTGCGGCCTATGCCGGCGGCTACGCCATCGGCGCGTTCAACGTCAATAACATGGAAATCATCCAGGGCATCATGGGTGCGGCCGCGGCGGAGAAATCGCCCGTCATTCTTCAGGTTTCCGCCGGCGCGCGGCAGTACGCGGGCCAGGGCTACATCATGAAGCTGGTGGAGGCCGCCCTGCAGGACGACCCCTCCATCCCCGTGGTGGTCCACCTGGACCACGGCCCCAGCTTTGAAATGTGCCGGGACTGCATCGACGGCGGCTTTACCTCCGTCATGATCGACGGCTCCCATTTGCCTTACGAGGAGAACATCGCCCTCACCAAACAGGTGGCGGACTACGCCCACCCGCGCGGCGTATGGGTGGAGGCCGAGCTGGGCAAGCTGGCGGGCATTGAAGAGCATGTGGCCTCGGCCGAACATGTTTATACCGACCCGGACCAGGCCGTGGACTTTGTGCGGCGCACGGGCTGCGACTCCCTGGCCGTGGCCATCGGCACCAGCCACGGGGCCTACAAATTTAAGGGCGAAGCCAGGCTGGATTTTGACCGCCTGGAAACCATCAGCCAGAAGCTGCCCGGCTACCCCCTGGTGCTGCACGGGGCCTCCAGCGTGCCGCAGGAATTCGTGGCCCTTTGCAACAAGTACGGCGGTCAGGTGGGCGGCGCCAAGGGCGTGCCCGAAGACATGCTGCGCAAGGCCGCGGGCATGGGCGTGTGCAAGATCAACGTGGATACGGACATCCGCCTGGCTCTCACCGCCTCCATCCGTCAATTCCTTGCGGAACATCCGGAACAGTTCGACCCCAGGGCCTACCTCAAGCCGGCGCGCCAGGCCGTGCAGGACATGGTGGCCCATAAAATCCGCAACGTCATGGGCTCGTCCGGCAAGGCCTAGGCCGCAGGGGCGCTTGCCCCCGCCCCCGGTCTTTACGGAGAGCCCGTTAAGCAACCCCTTCACGCATTAAGGAGCGCCTCCATGCCCGTCAAACTGGGACTGAACGGCTTCGGCCGCATCGGCCGGTATCTGCTGCGGCTCATGGCCGACGAACAGGACATGACCATCGCCGCCATTAACGCCCGCGCGGACAATGCGGCCCTGGCCTATCTTTTTAAGTACGATTCCACCTATGGCACGTTTGCGGGCAGCGTGGAGCACGATGCGGACGGCATCATCGTCAACGGCCGCCACATTGCCGTCACCCGCTGCAAGGCGGGCGAATGGGAATGGGATCGCCTGGGCGTGACCCTGGCCGTGGAGACCACGGGAACCATCAAAGACCGCGAAGGGCTGAGCAAACACCTGGACTGCGGGGCCAAAAAAGTGGTCATCTCCGCGCCGGGCAAGGACGTGGACGCCATGATCGTCATGGGCGTGAACCATGAGGTCTATGACGGCGGCAAACACAGCGTCGTTTCCGCCGCTTCCTGCACCACCAACTGTCTGGCCCCGGCGGCCAAGGTGCTGCACGATCTCTGCGGCATCCGCCACGGGCTCATGACCACCATCCACTCCTACACCATGAGCCAGCGCATCCTGGACGGCTCCCACAAGGACTGGCGGCGCGGCCGCGCCGCGGCCGTTTCCATGGTGCCTTCCAGCACGGGGGCGGCCAAGGCCGTGGGCCAGGTGCTGCCGGAGCTGGCGGGCAAGCTCAACGGCATGTCCGTGCGCGTGCCCACCTTTGACTGCTCCCTGGTGGATCTGACCTGCGAGGTGGAGCGCCCCTGCGACGCCGCCGCCGTCAACGCCGCCTTCAAGGCCGCCAGCGCCGGTCCTCTGGGCGCGCATTTCGGGTATTCCGAAGAGCCCCTGGTTTCCATCGACTACAAGGGCAGCACCTGTGGCGGCGTGCTGGACGCCCTTTCCACCCAGGTGCTGGATCAGACCATGGTCAAGCTGCTGCTCTGGTACGACAACGAGGCCGGCTTCACCAACCAGCTGCTGCGCCTGCTGCGCATGGTGGCCAAGGACTGCTGAGTGCCCCAAAGCCAGAAGGAAGCCCATGCCCCTGTGCCCTGAAATCCTGTTTGACGCCGGGCGCGTGCCCACGCCCTGCTTTGTGCTGGACGCGGACCGGCTGCGCGCCAACGCCGCCGTGCTGGCCCAGGTGCAGGAGCGCACCGGGGCCAGAATCCTGCTGGCGCTCAAGGGCTTTGCGGCCTGGGCGGCCTTTCCGCTGCTTTCGCGTTTCAAAGGCGAGGGCCCCCTTTGGGGGGCCTGCGCCAGCTCCGTGGACGAGGCCCGCCTGGCGCGGGAAGAATTCGGCGGGGAGGTGCACGCCTTCGCCGCCGCCTGGAACGCGCGCGAAATGGCCGAGCTGCTGGAGCTGGCGGACCACCTGGTCTTCAACTCCACCGCCCAGTGGCGGCAGTTCCGCCCGGCCGTCGCCATGCGTAACCAGAGCCGCTGTCCGGACCGCCAGATCCAGTGCGGCCTGCGCATCAACCCGGAGCACTCCGAGGGCGCGGCGGCCATTTATAATCCCTGCGCGCCGGGCTCCCGCCTGGGCATCCGCCGCAAAGACTTTGACCCCACGGCCCTGGAGGGCATCTCCGGCCTGCATTTCCACACCCTTTGCGAGCAGAACGCCGACGCCCTGGAGCGCACCCTGGCCGCCGTGGAGGAAAAATTCGGCCCCTGGCTGCCCCAGTGCCGCTGGATCAACATGGGCGGCGGCCACCATATTACCCGGCCGGACTATGACCTGGACCAGCTCTGCCGCCTGCTTACCGCCTGGCGGGGGCGCTACCAGGCGCAGATTTACCTGGAACCGGGCGAAGCCGTGGCCCTTAACGCGGGCTGGCTCACGGCCACCGTGCTGGATGTGGTGCAGGCCGACATGCCCGTGGCCATCCTGGATATCGGCGTGCCCTGCCACATGCCCGACGTGCTGGAAATGCCCTACCGCCCCAGCGTGCTTTTCCTGGCGGGAGACGGTTTGCCCTCCCGCGCGGGCCTGCCCGGCGAACAGGCCTGGACCTGCCGCCTGGCGGGCAAATCCTGCCTGGCCGGGGACGTGGCCGGGGAATACGCCTTCAGCGCGCCCCTGCGGCCCGGTCAGCGTCTGGCCTTTGAGGATATGGCCATCTACAGCATGGTCAAAACCACTACTTTTAACGGCCTGCGCCTGCCCTCCATCGGCATTTGCGAAGCCGACCCCGGCGGGGGCGAACGCTTCCGCCTGCTGCGCCAATTCGGCTATCAGGATTTTAAAGGCCGGTTGTCGTAGCTGGGACATGGCTTCTGTGTGGGGGGAAGGGAACTTTTGTTCACAAAAGCTCCCTTCCCCCCACGGCCCCCGCTTGCAACGATCTTTTTCTTCTCAGGGGGCGCGCAGGGCGACCCTGAACGAGAAAGGAATATCATGCCCGGCAAACAACCCACAGCGCGGCGCAGGGAACGGCTGCGCCAGGTGCTGGCCCACCGTCAGGACGACCTTACCCTGGTGCTGGCCAATATTCACGATCCGCACAACGTTTCGGCCATCTACCGCTCCTGCGACGCCTTCGGGGTCAGCCGCGTGCACCTCTATTACACGGATACGCCCTTCCCCGTGCTGGGCCGCAAGACCTCGGCCTCAGCCCGCAAATGGGTGGAAAGCGTCCGCCATAAAAGCGCCGAAGAGCTGTTCCAGGCCCTCAATGGTCAGGGCATGCAGATCCTGGCCACCTCCTGCGAACCAGGCGCCCGCCCTCTGCGCCAATGGGACTTCACCCGCCCCACGGCCGTCATCATGGGCAACGAGCACAGCGGCGTGGCCCCGGACCTGCTGCGCCAGGCCCACGGCGCGCTCTATATCCCCATGTACGGCATGATCCAGAGCTTCAACGTCTCTGTGGCTGCGGCCATCATCCTGGCCGAGGCTGCCCGCCAGCGCGAGGCCGCGGGTTTTTACGCCGCGCCCCGCATGAACGAAGCAGCGCTTGCGGCCCGGCTGGCCGACTGGCTGGAAAAATAGGGCCCCGCCCCTGCGGGCGGCCAGGGCATTTCAACTTTGAAATGCCTTGGCCGCTGCGCGAGCGGACGCCCGCTGTGGAGGCGTAAGCGCAATTGATTTGCACTGTTAAGCGCAGGAACGCGCGTGCCGTAAACGTTGAGAATGTCTGTTCTTAAAGGCAATCTGCTCTATTTGCTGGCAGCTTCTTCTTTTTGCAGGCGCTCATGAATGCTGCGCAGGATGTATGTATTCCTTTCCATACTGATGATGACAAGAAACATGGTGAATAAAATAAAGACACAAAAGGCCACTGCTGCAGTATAAAAAATAAAATATGAAAAGGCTTTTTTTAGTCTGACCTGCTCCTTTTCTATATTAATATTTTTTTCTTGTTCAGCTATGTTTATGTCAATCTGTTCAAAAAAGTTATCCAAAAACTCTGCCCAGGTGATATAGTCAGGCGCAGACTGCTGCAGTGACCTTATGCGCTCCGCATCGGCCTCCAGCTTCTTTGCTTCCGCATCCAGCTGTTGCAGCAGGGCGGGAATGGCAACGTAGGCCGTGTATCTTTCAGCCGCCTTGTAGATGCGGAAGCGGAGCTTGTCCGAGGGGGCTACCTGTCTGGCTTTGTTGGCAAAGCTCACGATAGATTTTTCAATGCTGTTGAGCGTGTCCAGATATTCCGCGGGGATGCTTTCTGGGTTCTTGGGGGGCGCGGTTTCGGCGTTGGAGGTGGGGGCGGCCTCCTTGCGCGCCTCTTGGCGCGCCTTCTGGCGCTCCGCCGCGGCAGCTTCACGCGCTTTTTTCGCCAGCAGGTCGGTATACGATGGCGTCGGTTGAGAGATTTTTTCCTTAGGCGTGGCGGTGTACAGGTGGAGAGCGTAGAAAAAACACCCAACGGCAATCGCCAAGCTGACTGACGTAATGATAAAAAAGAACTGTTGGCTGATCTTGAAAAATTTTCGCTCCACGTTGATCTTCATCCCCTGTTCTCCCGTAAAAGCGGTTAGTGCTGCAGCGTTGTCAGGGCCGGCGTGTTGCGGCTAACTCCATTTTTCAGCCCGGCTGATCTGTTCCAGCAGTTTTTGGGCCTCCAGCCTTTTTTCTTCCGTGTCCAGGTTGCGTTGCGCGGCGGCGAACAGTCGTTTTGCCTCGGCGTACTGGTGTTTTCCAGGTAAATTTTTGCGGCGTAAAAGTAGCAGTTTGCCTGGGTCGGCCGGGGCAGCCTGTTGCGTTCTGTCGCCCTGGTCAGATCCTCAAGGGCCCCGTCGTGCTGGTTGGCCTGGAATCGGGCCACGCCGCGCCGGGCATAAAAAATGTCGTTCGAGGGATCGAGGGAAATGGCTTTGTCCAAATCCGGCAGCGCTTTTTCAAGGTTGCCCATATCTCTGTAAGCAAGCCCACGGAGGCTGTACGCCCCGGCATTGATGGGCATTATGGTAATGACGTTGTTAAGGCTTATCACGGCGTTTTCATAGGCCTTGACCTGGTAGTAGAGTATGCCCAGCTTTTCGTGATACCGGGCATTGCCCGGCGCAAGCTCCGCAGCTTTGCGACAGTAGAGGATGGATTCATTGGGATCTTTTTCCGCAAGGCTATAGATGTAGTAAGCCATGGCCTTATGCTCTGTGCCGGTCTGCGTGTCCTGAATAACGTTTGCAAGCAGGCTTTTTGCTGTGTCTGTCTGCCCTCTTTCCAGCGCTTTGATGGCTGCGTTCAGGTCCGTAACGGTATCCGCAGCGCAGGTTGCCGCGGAAAAAAGAATAAGACAAAAGACGAGAAGCAATCTGGGCATATTGTTCTCCAAATAGATATTTTATATATTATAAACTATATAGTAGCTGTGTTTTTTTGCAACAAACTGAATTGCTATGGTTTGCGAAGGGGTCAGGCCAGCCAGGCAACGGCATTTCAATCTTGAGATGCCGTTGCCAAGGCAGGCCCGGCGCGTTTTCCGCGCAGAGAAACATTTTTTGAAGGCTGAAAGCGTGGGCGGAAGGGAACTTTTGAGCAACAGTTCCCTTCCGCCCACAAAAATTATTTTTCTGTGTCCTGGAGCAGAGCGAGAAAGTCTTGGCCCTCTTCGGTCTGGAGGAAGGCGTGCAGGGCGGCGACCACTTGCGGGTCGTAAGCGGGCGGGGCGGCGTCCAGAAGTTTGAGGGCCTGGTCCACGGGCAGGGCGGTGCGGTAGGAGCGGGGGCGGACCAAGGCGCAGAAGGTGTTGGCCACGGCCAGGATGCGGGCGTTGGGGCAGATGGCCTCGCCCCGGAGGCGTTCCGGGTAGCCGGAGCCGTCCAGGCGTTCGTGCATCTGGGTGATGGCTTCCAGCACGGGCAGGCCGAAGTCGATGCCGGCCAGGGCTTCGCGGGCGTAGTCCACATGGCGCTCCAGCTGGGCGCGTTCATCGGGGGTGAGCCCGCCGGACTTGGCGATGAGCTCTTTGGGCAGCTGGATCATGCCCAGTTGGGAGAGCTTGGCGGCGGTACGCAGGGTGGCGAGGGTTTCCGGGTCGTCGCGGCCCAGCCGGCGGGCCAGGGTGGCGGCCAGGTGGGCGGTGAAATCGGAGTGCCCGCGCAGGTAGGAATCCACGGCTTCTATGGCGCGGACAAAGGCATTGACGGCCTGGGTGACCATAAGCTGGGCGCGTTGCTGGGCCAGGGCCAGGTCGGTCATGTCGCTGTAGACTGAAACCACGCCGGTGATGCGGCCCTGTTCGTCGCGGAAGGGCGTGCAGGAGGTGAGGAAGTAGCGGGTCTGGCCGCGGAGGGGCAGGGTTTCGGTAAAGCTGGAGAGCGCGCCTGTGCGGTAGACGGCCAGGGTGTGGGTGACCAGGCTGCGGGCCAGGTCCGGTCCCAGGTCGGTGTGGGCCAGGCCGGGCAGTTGTTCGGCGGGCAGGCCGGTCATGCGGGCAAAGCCCTGGTTGGCGTAAAACAGGCGTCCGTTGAAGTCGTTGAGCACAATGCCTGCGGAGAGGGCGGAATTAACGCCGTCCATGATTTGCTTCTGCTGGTTGACCACGCGGTAGAGGCGGCGCAGCTGGTCGGCCACGGCGCGTTCGTTGCGGCCTACCAGCCACCACCAGAGGGCGGCCAGCATGATGCCCGCCAGGGCCGTGAGCACCAGGGAGGCCAGGAGGACGTTTTTGCGGGTCTGGGTCTGCAGGACGTCCAGTTCCGGGGCGGGCACGCCCTGCACCACCAGCCAGGGCAGGCCGGGCACGGGTTCCGCCAGGCAGAAGCTGCGCCGCCAGTGTTCCGGCAGGGCGTTGTCTTCGCGCATGGCCGGGGGCAGGCGGCCGTTTTCCAGCTGCCAGCCCGGCAGGTTGTGGGGGCCGGTCTGCGGATCCAGGCGTTGGAGGCCTCCGGCAAAAGATTGCAGGATGGCCGATTCGCCGTGGCGGGAAACGGCCTTGACCACGGGCTGCACGTTGGCGCTGAGCAGGAGGACGGCGGGCACGCCCGTGCCGGAGGCGTCCAGATACAGGGGCGTGAACACGGGGAAGGCCATGTCCATGACCAGCAGGCCTTCTTCCCGGCGCGCGGGCAGGAATACGGGCTGCTTGTCGCTGAAGGCCTTGAGCACGCATTGGCGGCGGTCGCCGTCCAGCGGCGGCGGCTTGCCGGAAGCCAGAAAAACCTCGCCCGCCGCATTGACCAGGGCCACATGCAGGAAGCTGTTTTTCTCATTGAAGTCGCGCAGCTGACGCAGGGTGGCGGGCAGGCGCGGGGCCAGGGCCGCCAAGGGGTCAGTGGTGCCTTGCGGGGCTTCCTCCACGGGCATGGCGCTGGCCTCCACGGCGGCGGCCAGCTGCAGCAGGTCTGCGGCCGGGCGGCCCGTGGCGGCAGCCTCGGCGGCAAAAAGGCGCAGCCAGTCCTGGCTGACGAAGGTGCGCACCTGGTCGACGAGGCTGCCGGACCAGACGGTGAGCAGCGCCACCTGGTTGGCGGTCTGCACGCTGAGGCTCTGGGCGGTTTCGTGCTGCCGGCGCTGGCGGGCGTTGTTCAGGTACCAGTTGGCGCCCGCAGCAATGCAGGCCAGAGCCAGGGCAAAGAGGGCCAGCATGGTCAGGCCGGCGCGGCGGTTGTGTGCGCGAGGGGTCCGCACGGGGGCTTCCTGCGTGGGCATGGGGTCCTCTCAACGTTCCCGCAAGGCGTTCTGCTTGGCCTTGAGGATGGGCTTGAGCAGATAGTCCAGCACGGTTTTTTTGCCGATCAGAATGTCTGCGGTCACCACCATGCCGGGGATGATGGGCAGCAGCTGGTTGTGGTAGGCAATGGCGTTTTTGCGGGTGCGGACTTTGACCAGGTAGTAGTGGTCGCCCCTTTTGTCTTCAATGGTATCCGCGCTGATGGATTCCAGTTTGCCTTCCAGGCCGCCGTAGATGGAAAAATCGTAGGCGGAGACCTTGACCATCACTTCCTGGCCGGGCCTGAGAAAAGCCACGTCCTGGGGTCTGACGCGGGCTTCCACCAGGAGGGTGTCGTCCAGGGGCACCAGGTCCATGATGGGTTCGCCGGGTTTGACCACGCCGCCCACGGTGGTGATGTAGATCTGCTTGACCGTACTGCGCACCGGGGCGCGCAGCTCCGTGCGGGTTACCCTGTCGCGCCCGGCGGAAAGGCTTTCACGCAGGGAGTTGAGGTCCTGGCGGCGCTTGTTGATTTCCTCCGTAATGGCGGCGGCCTGTTCGGCCTGGCGGGAGGCGATGCGCTGCTGGGATTCCTCCGCGGCGGCCTGGGCTTTGGGAATGGCCGCTGCCAGGGCGTCTATCTGCCCCTGCAGCTCCACCACCCGCTGCTGCAGGCCCAGGTATTCCATTTTGGAAAAATTATGGCGCTGCACCAAGGCGTAGGCCGTGTCGCGCTGCTCCATGGACAGGGCCAGGCTGCGGTCCAGCTGGAGCTTGCGGGCGGTCTGCTCCTCCACATCGTGGGTGCGCTGCACATACTGGGAGCGCAGCACTTCGATCTCCGCGCGGAGCTGTTCCTGCCGGCTGTTCCAGGCGTTGGTCTGATCGCGCGTGATCTGGCGGGCGCGGGCCAGCACGTCGCCGTCCACCTGGCGGCCCACCAGCTGGGCGGCCCAGGCGGCCATATCTTCGGGAAAGACGGGCTGCTGGCCTTTGAGCTCGGCTTCCAGGCGCAGGATGGCCAGGCTGTTTTCCATGGCCTTGTTCACGGCGTCCCGGTAGGCGCTTTCGGCCATTTCATTGTCCAGCTGGGCCAGCACCTCGCCTTTTTCCACAATCTGGCCTTCATGCACCTGCACGGCGCGCAGGATGCCGCCTTCCAGGTTCTGGATGGTCTGGGTGCGCTGGGAGCCCACCACCGAGCCTTCGGCGTGGGTCACCTCATCCACATTGGCAAAAGCCGCCCAGACCAGCAGGCAGAGCAACATGGCCGCCACGCTGACGGAAAGGGCGCGGGCCCCGAAGCGCGGGCGGCGGGCCAGGGCGGCGTCCACCTCATTGGCAAACTGGATGTCGTCGGGGCTAAGGCCGTGCAGGGGCGCGTCCATGGCCGCGAACAGGCTGGGGTTTCCCTGCGGGGGCAGGGGCGGCATGCCGTCGGGCGCGGCGGCCGGCGCACGGCTCTGGCGGCCGTTTTTCAGCTGAGCCACGGTCTCGGCCAGGCTCTGGCGCAGGGGTTTGTCCGGCTTCTGTTCGTGTTCGCCGCCCAGCAGCAGCTCCCGGAAAAAGGCCTTGGCGCCCTCGGCTTCCGAGGAGGCCTCCGGGGCCTGGGGCGTGGGTTCCGGCATGCCCGGCCCCAGCAGGGAAAGGGGCAGGCCGCCTTCCGGCGGCAGGGCGGGGCCCTGCGCGTCGCCGGGGGGGGGCGTGCCGGGCATGGGGGGCAAAGGGGCGTCGCTGGCCGTGGGGGGCGGCGGCAGAAAAGGCAGGCCCAGGTCGCTCCAGGCGCAGGCCTCGCCAGGCCGGAGCGGCACGCGGTAGACGTCGGGCGCGGGGCCGCTCTGCGGCGGCCGGGCGGGCGTGGCGGATGCGGATGGGCGCTGGTCTTCCCGGTCAGGGGTTTTGTTCGGCGTCAGAACCGCCTGCGGGTCGGGGGCGGCTGCAGGCTGCCCGCCCGGCGTTGTGCGTGCGGCGGGCTGCCGCGCCTCCTGCGGGTTCAGAGGGGCAGCTTCATCGGGGGGGGCAGTGTGTTGCGGGCGCATTTCAGCCACGCTCCGTGGGTTGGGGGGAGGCGGAGCGGCCCGCGGCGGCCGCGCTTTGCCGGGACCGCTCGCGCAGGCGCTGGAGCACTTTGTCGCGCGGGCCGTCCAGCTTGATCTGTCCGTCTTCCATGACGATAAGCCTGTCCACAATGCGCAGCATGGACAGGCGGTGGGTGATGAGCACCACGGTACGTCCGCCCATGACCGTCTGGAGGCGTTTTTGCAGCAGCAGCTCGGAATCCGTATCCATATTGCTGGTGGGCTCGTCCAGGATGAGCACTTCCGGATCGCGCACCAGGGCGCGGGCCAAGGCCACGGCCTGGCGCTGGCCGCCGGAAAGGGCCTTGCCCTGCTCGCCTACCTGGGCGGCGAAGCCCGCGGGGTTGTTGCGCAAAAAGTCCGCCACGCCGGCCAGGGCCGCGGCGCGCAGCACCAGGTGGTCGTTGATGGTGGGATCGCCCAGGGCGATATTGTCCCGAATGCTGCCGTAGAAGAGCACCACGTCCTGGGGCAGTACGCCCACGCGGCCGCGCAGATCTGTGCTGGGGATCTGGCGGATGTCCACATCGCCGAATTTCACCGCGCCTTCCTTGGGCTGGTAGAGGCCGATGAGCAGCTTGCCCAGGGTGCTTTTGCCCGAACCCATGGGACCGATGACGCCCACATGCTCGCCGGGTTCAATGCGCAGAGACACGTTGCTGAGGGCCAGGCGCTCCTGATGCGGGTAGGCGAAGGAGACGCTCTCCATGCTGAACGAAGGGCGCAGCATGCCGAAATCCATGCAGGTTTTTTCGGCCTGGTTCTCTGAGGGCAGGGTCATGAGCAGGTCCAGGGCCTTGAGGGCCACGTGGGAATTCTGGATCCGGGTGAGCAGGGAGGCCATTTGCAGCAAAGGGGCCATGGTGCGGCCCACCAGGATGTTGACGCCGATGAGCGCGCCCATGGTCATCTGCCCGTCGGCAATGCGGTAGACGCCCCAGACAATGCAGGCCACGGTGACCACCTGGGTGATCAGCATGGAGAGGGTGACGGCCAGGTTGTTGTATTTGCGGGCCTCGCTGCTGGATTTGGCCGAAAGGCCCACTACCGATTCCCAAAGTTTCTGCATCCGGCTTTCGGCCATGCAGGCCTTGAGGGTTTCCAGGCCGTTGACGATCTCCACCAGCAGGGCGTTTTTCTGCATGTTCTGGCGGTAGCCGGCCTCGGCGCTGCGGCGGGAACGGTGCTGGAGGGTAAGCCCCAGGCCGATGAGCAGGGGCATGGCCCCCAGGGGCAGAAAGACCAGCGGCCCGCCGATGAAGACAATGAGCAGAAGAAAAATCACCAGGAAGGGCAGATCAATGCAGGCGAGCAGGCTGGAGGAGCTGAAAAATTCGCGCAGTTGCTCAAATTCACGCAGGTTGTTGACCAGCGCGCCCGTGGATTCCGGCTTGGCGTCCATGCGCATGGAAAGCACCTTTTCCACCAGGGAGCTGGAAAGCACAATGTCCGCATTGCGGCCCGCCACATCCACAAAGTGGGTGCGCAGGGCAGAGAGCAGGAAGTTGAACAGGTAGATGATGAAGATGCCTACGGCCAGCACCCAGAGGGTTTCCATGGCGTTGTTGGGCACCACGCGGTCGTAGACGTTCATGACAAACAGGGGGCTGCCCACGGCAATGAGGTTGATGACCACGCTGGCCAGGGCCACATGCCGGTAAATGGGCGCGTAGTAGCGCAGCACGTCCCAGAACCAGCGCTTGCCGTGCGAGATGCTCAGGCGGTCCGCCCGGTGGTCGGGCGCGGCCTCTACGGCGGCAAAGAGGGCGTAGCCGGAATATTCCTCCCGCAGAGCGTCCAGGGGCACCAGTTGCGAGGTTCCGGCCGTTTCGGGAAAGATGACCTCGGCCATGTCGTTGTCCAGGGCCGTAAGCACGCAGGAACGGTCGTTGGTGAGCAGAAGGATGCAGGGCAGAACCAGGCCGGGGATGTTTTCCAGCTGCGGCCGGTAGGCGATGCGGCCCGTAAGGCCCACTTTGCGCGCGGCCCGCAGGCAGGCCTGGGGCGTGACCCTGCTGCCCGTGAGCCCGGCCATGAGGGCCTGGGGCGAAACCACCCGCCCCCGCAGCCGGAGCACAATGGCCAGGCTGCGCAGCAGGCCGGGCATGAAATCCACGTCCGAAGGCCGCAAGGGCCCCATGCCCGCTGCGGGCGAAGGGCCGCCGGTCCGGGAAGCTGCCCCGCTGGCGGATTCCGACGATGGCGCTGCGGCGGTGTCTGGCGGGCTTGCGGCCCCTGAAGCGGCGGTTTTGTGCATAGGGGTGCTCTGGCGGGTTGTGCCGGAAGGGCCGGCGCGAGAAAAAATAACTATTGCCCTTAAAAATCCTGCAGGGGGAGGCGCTGCGCCTGCAGGAGGCCCACAAACGGCTCACAGAACTGCGCCGCGGGATGCCGGCACTGCGGCGCACCCCGCAGCGACAGTCAAGGCAGGGCAAGAGCTTACCCCAAGCCCCCTATTTTGCCAAGCGGCAGGGTTTCGGGGCCGCTGCGTGGAGCGTGCCGGCTTGCGGGCATTTTTCTGGCATTTGCCCAAGGTACGCCCTGCCGTTCCCTGAGGGGAGAATAAGATTTTTGAAGGGGCAGGGGGGACTTTTGTGAACAAAAGTCCCCCCTGCCCCCACAAAAAAAAGCGGGGAGCCGCCAGACTCCCCGCTTCAGCAGCCACCGGCCTGCGCCGTCCGTTGCGGCGAACGGCGAGGCCCGTGGCTCCCCGCGAACCGGGTCGCGGGGGTTGGGGGCGAGGGACCATCTTCCCCCCCGGGATGAGACCGCCCGCCCCCAACAGTGTTACGGCGCGTTTACGCCGGGATTATCGGTCTAGTGCGCCCAGAGCAGCTCGGCGTACTTGGGCAGCGGCCAGAGGTTGTCGTCCACCATGCGTTCCAGGGCGTCGGCGTGTTCGCGGCAGGCGGTCATGGCAGGCAGCACGCCGTCGCGGGCAGCCTTGGCCTGGTCCAGAGCGCCTTCGGCTTCCTGGGCGGCGGCCACGGCTTTTTCCAGCGCGGCAACGCCTTCCTGCAGGGCCACGATGTGGCCGCGCAGCTCATGGAAGCAGGCTTCTTCGCTGCCGGCTCCGGATTCGCCCAGCACCGCGCGGGCCTTAAGCACGGTTTCGGCGGCCTTAGTCTGGGCTTCCAGGCTGGGCGGCAGCACAGAGGCGCGCAGCATGTCGGCCATGAGGTGGCCTTCGATGCACACGGTCTTGGCGTAATTTTCCAGCAGGATTTCCTGACGGGAAAGGATTTCGCGTTCCGTGAGAATGCCGTGGCGCATAAAGACGTTCATGACGTCCGGGTCAGTGTAGTGGGCCAGGGCTTCCACGGAGTTGTGGTAGTTGGGCAGGCCCCGGCGGGCCGCTTCTTCGGGCCAGGCGGCGGAGTAGCCGTTGCCGTTGAAGACGATGGGCAGGTGTTCTTTGAACAGGCGGGGCAGGAGCTGCTGCAGAGCGCTGTTCAGGTCTGCGCCGCCGGCCACGGAGGCCTCCAGCTCGGTGGCGATGTCGTCCAGGGTGCAGGCCACAGCCGCGTTGAGGGCGATGTTCACCGGGGCTACGGACTGGGAGGAGCCCACGGCGCGGAATTCAAACTTGTTGCCGGTGAAGGCGAAGGGGCTGGTGCGGTTGCGGTCCGAGAGGTCCACGGGCAGGGGCGGCAGGGTGGAGACGCCCACTTCCATGACCGGGCTCTTCTTGCTGGCGGCGCTTTTGCCGTTAACAATGCCGTCCAGCACGTCGGTGAGCTGTTCGCCCAGGTAGACGGAAAGGATGGCCGGCGGAGCCTCGTTGGCACCCAGGCGGTGGTCGTTGCCCGCGCCCACAGTGCCCAGGCGCAGGGCCACGCTGTGCTTGTGCACGGCGCTCAGCACGGCGGCCAGGAAGACCAGGAACTGGGCGTTGTCCTGCGGGGTGCTGCCGGGGTTGAGGAGGTTGACGCCGTCGGAATCGCTCATGGACCAGTTGTTGTGCTTGCCGCTGCCGTTAACGCCGGCAAAGGGCTTTTCGTGCAGCAGGCAGACAAAGCCGTGCTTGGCCGCCATGTGGCGCATCATGTTCATGGTGAGCATGTTGTGGTCGCAGGCGATGTTGGCTTCTTCAAACACCGGGGCGATTTCAAACTGGCCGGGGGCCACCTCGTTGTGGCGGGTTTTGGCCGGGATGCCCAGGGCCCAGAGCTCGTTTTCCACGTCCTGCATGAAGCTCATGACCCGGCTGGGGATGGCGCCAAAGTAGTGGTCTTCCATCTCCTGGCCCTTGGGCGAGGGCGCGCCCATGAGGGTGCGGCCGGCCAGGAGCAGGTCGGGCCGCAGCACGGCCAGGTTTTTGTCCACCAGGAAGTATTCCTGTTCCGGGCCCACGTTGGGGCGCACATAGGCGGCCGTCTTGTTGCCGAAGAGGCGCAGAATGCGCAGGGCCTGGCGGGAGAGGGCGGAAATGGAGCGCAGCAGGGGAATTTTGCGGTCCAGGGCCTCGCCCGAGTAAGAGTAGAAGTAGGTGGGGATGTGCAGGGTGGCCCCGTAGGAAGCGGGGATGATGAACACCGGCACGGAGGGATCCCAGGCGGTGTAGCCGCGCGCCTCAAAGGTGGAGCGCAGGCCGCCGGAAGGGAAGGAGGAGGCGTCCGGCTCGCCGCTGATGAGCATTTTGCCGGAAAATTCGCTGATGACCTGACCGTCGGAGGCGGGAGACAGGAAGGCGTCGTGCTTTTCGGCGGTAAGCCCGGTCATGGGGTGGAACCAGTGGGTGTAATGGGTGGCGCCCATTTCAATGGCCCAGTCCTTCATGGCGTTGGCCACCACATCGGCAATTTCCGGGTTCAGGCGTTCGCCGTCGCGAATGGTCTTGGCGAGCTTACGGTACACGTCCTTGGGCAGGCGCTTGCGCATGGTGCTCAGGCCGAACACATGGCTGCCGAAAAGCTCGTCGGTTTTCTGCGCCTTTTTCTCGCAGGGCGTCACAGGCGCGGTATTCACCGCCTTGAACATGGCCTTTTTCCGGGGGGAACTCATACCCAGTCTCCTTTCTCGTTAAAAATGCTGCGGGTTGTCGCCCGGCGGGGGCGGGGGCCTTCAGCCGCCCGCCCCGCGGATGTTGTTGGGGTTTGCCGTTGCCTACAGGGCCTCGTCGCCGCGTTCGCCCGTGCGGATGCGGATGGCGTCCTGCACGTCGCTGATAAAGATTTTGCCGTCGCCCACCTGACCGGTGCGGGCCATGGAAACCACGGCGTTGAGCACGTTTTCAACCATTTCATCGGGCAGGACCACTTCGAGCTTGGTCTTGGGCAGGCAATCCACCTGCATGGTGGTGCCCCGGTAGACCTCCGTGTGCCCGCGCTGGCGGCCGAAACCCTTGATTTCCACATAGTTAAGACCGTGGATGCCCATCTCCGAGAGCACGTTCTTAACCTTGTCGAACATGCTGGGCCTGATGATGATTTCCATCTTTTTCATGGTCGTTTCCTTTCCCTGAAAGGGGGGGTTACAGGGAGTACCCGCGTTCGTTGTGTTCGCCCAGATCCAGGCCGGTGAACTCCTCTTCAGGCGCCACGCGCAGACCCACAGTGGCGTTGACTACAAAGAGAATGATGCGGGTCACGATATACACGAACACCCAGGTGCCCACGATGGACACAAGCTGGATCCAGACCTGCTTGGGGTTGCCGTAAAAGAGGCCGTCGGCGCCGTTAACGGCGGCAGAGGCGAAAAGACCGGTGGCCAGCGCGCCCCAGGTGCCGCCGATGCCGTGAATGCCCACCACGTCCAGGGCGTCGTCATAGCCGAACTTGTTCTTCAGCAGCACGCCGCCGTAGCACACGATGCCGCCCACGAAGCCGATAAGCATGGCCGGGAGGATGCCCACAAAGCCCGCGCCGGGGGTGATGGCCACCAGGCCCGCCAGCGCGCCGGAGATGGCACCCAAGCTGGTGGGCTTGCCCGTGCGCGCCCATTCCACCACCATCCAGCCGAGCACGCCGCAGGAGGAGGCGAGGTGCGTGGTGACCAGGGCGTGGGCGGAAAGGGGACCGGAAACCAGGGCGCTGCCGGCGTTGAAGCCGAACCAGCCGAACCAGAGCAGGCCGCCGCCCAGGAGGGTCAGGGGCAGGTTATTGGGGGTGGCAGGCTCCGCGCCGTTGGAAAGCCGCGGTCCAAGGGCCTGGGCGCAGGCCAGGGCGGCCGCGCCGGAAGCCATGTGCACCACTGCGCCGCCGGCAAAGTCCAGAGCGCCCATCTGGCCCATCCAACCGCCGCCCCAGACCCAGTGGGCCATGGGGGCATAGGCGAAAATCAGCCACAGGCCGGAGAAGAGCATCATGGCCGAAAAACGGATGCGTTCCGCATACGCGCCGGAAATGAGGGCCACGGTCAGCGCGGCGAACATGCACTGGAAGATCATGAACAGGGTGTGGGGCAGCTGGGCCGCCGCAGGGGCCGATTCGCCGCCCACGCCGTTAAGAAAAATGTAGGAAAGGTCGCCGATGACGCCGCCCACGTCCGGGCCGAAGGCCAGGGTGTAGCCGATGAGGGCCCAGAGCACGGAGACCAGCGCCAGCGCGCCGTAGCTGTGCATGTGGGTGGAAAGAATATTGCGGGAGCGGACAAGACCGCCGTAAAAAAGGGCCAGCGCCGGGGTCATGAGCATGACCATGCAGGCGCAGATGAGGATAAATGCAGTATCCGAGGCGTTCATACGGACATCCTTCTGAGGTGGTTTTGCGGGGGGATCGCCCTTGCGGTGCCATCCGCCGCCGCACCCGGTTCACAACCTGTTCCTTCTCTCGGGGCTGGCGCCTGTCCCGGACCGGACTTCCTGACCGGTCTTAGCCCTTTAAGCACGCACTGTGCCAAAGGGGCGTACAGGGGTAAAATTCTCTTGTAATTGGCTGTTTTTATTTTTAATTTTTTAGAAGTGCGGACGAAGGCGGCCTGGGCCTGCCGCAAGGGGTATGGAGTTTTTATACGTTTATGTAGAAAAAAAGAGCATCCTCCACGGCCACAAAGGGGCTGCAGAGGATGCATAGAGTGAAATATAAGAAATTAAAATGGTTAATGATGTTTTTGGAAATTATACAAAAATGTCGTTTTTGTTGCGAAAATTTCTTCTGTTCCGTGTGTTGTTAGCCTAACATAAAGAAATTTTTTGTAAAAATTTTTGTCGAAACGGGCAGTTCGGGACAGATAAAAAATACTTTTTTGTAGATTCTGTGTCCGCGGGCTTGGCCGCGCTAGCCTGCGTCTGTCCGCGCGCCGCCGTTTTTGCGGGGCCGGAAATCCTTGTAGGCGATTCCGTATTTTTTCATCCGCAGGGCCATGATCCGTTCCGTCAGGCCCAGGCTGGCCGCGGCCCGGCCCATCTGCCCCTGGCTGCATTCCAGCGCCTCCACTATGGAGGCCCGCTCCAGCTCGTTGAGCTGCTCCTGCAGGCTGCCGGAAAAGACGGGCCTGGCCGCGCCCGGCAGTTTGCCGCCCGGCGCGCCGTGCTCGCCGTGCAGGGCCGGGGGCAGATGCTGCGGCAGGATAAGCCCCTCCCGCCCCAGAAGCAGCACGGCGCGCTCCATAACGTTTTCCAGCTCCCGGATGTTGCCGGGCCAGGCGTAGCGCTGCAGCATGTCCATAACCGCCAGGGAAAGGCGCACGTTGTCCCGCCCGTTGGCCTGGCCGTATTTTTTGATGAAGTGGTTGGCCAGGGGCAGGATGTCCTCAGGCCGTTGGCGCAGGGGCGGCAGGTTGATGGGAAAGACGTTGAGCCGGTAAAACAGGTCGCGGCGGAAGGTCTCCTCCGCCACCATGCGTTCCAGGTCGCGGTTGGTGGCCGTGATGAAGCGCACGTCCACATAGTGGGTTTCCATGCCGCCCAGGCGTTCAAAGGCCCGTTCCTGCAGCACGCGCAAGAGCTTGGCCTGGGTCATGAGCGAAAGCTCGCCCACTTCGTCCAGAAACAGCGTGCCGCCGTTGGCCAGCTCAAAGCGGCCCTTGCGCGTGGCGTTGGCCCCGGTGAAGGCCCCGCGCTCGTGGCCGAAGAGCTCGCTTTCAATGAGGTTTTCCGGCAGGGCGGCGCAGTTGAGCGAAATAAAGGGCTTGTTGGCCCGCGTGCTGGCCGCGTGGATGGCCCTGGCGGCCAGCTCCTTGCCCGTGCCCGATTCGCCTTGCAGAAAGACTGTGGTGGTGGAGGGCGCCACCTGGGCTATCTGGGCGTAGACTTTTTGCATGCCTTCGGAATTGCCCACAAAGCCGCGCGGGCGCAGGGCCGGAACATTCTCCTCGTCCATGCGCCCCTGGGTTTCCAGGGCCGCGTGCCCCAGCAGGGTGGAAACAATGGTCAGCAGGCGCATTTCGTCTTCCAGGGTGGCTTCGTCCACCAGCAGGTGGTCCACGGAAAGGGCCCCCACCACCTGATCGTTGAGCCGGATGGGCACGCAGATGAAGGAAATGTCCTCCTTGCCCAGATCGCGCGAGCGGGTGCGGTTGAGAAACAGCGGTTCTTCCGAGACGTTGGAAATGTACATGGGCCGCCCGGTTTCAATGACCCGGCCCGTAATGCCCTCGCCGCGCACATAGCGCCCGCGCCGGGCCTCGGCGGGTTTGAGGCCGTAGGCGGCCTCAATGCGGATTTCGCCCGTGTTGGGGGAGATAAGGGTAATGGCCCCGCGCATCATGTGCAGGTGCTGGGCCATGAGCTGGAGGGCCTTGTTCAGGGCCAGGGAAACGTCCGTGGCCGCGTTCATCGTTTCGGAAAGTTCCAGCAGCAGCCTGAGCTGCTCTTCGCGGTGGTCGCGCAAGGACTCTTGGGCGGCGGCAGCCCGGCGGGGGGAAGATTGGCTGGTTCGCATGGCTCTCTGAGGCCCGCCTTCCCGGCGCGGCAGGCCGGCGCGGCGGGCGGGGTTAAGCGTTGTGCAGGGTCAGGTAGAGATCGCCCTGCCAGGGCCCCACGCGCTTGCCCAGGCCGCGCAAACGCACGGGCTTGCCCACGGCAAAGTCCGGCGGCAGGGTGATCTCCACGGTTCTCAGCTCTCCGGAAAAGGCCTGGCGGATCTGCAGGCGCACGCGCTTGCCTGGGGCCAGGTGGGCGGCGGGCAGGGTCAGGCTTTGCTCCTCGTCAATCTGGCGGCGCAGCCAGCCCTTGACCAGGCCCGTTACGCCGCCGGGGTCGGCTTCGCCCTTGGGCGCGCCCCAGAGCAGATTGGCCCGGTGCAGTCTGGCGGTCTTTGGGGCGGTTTCGCGGGCCCGCGCCCGGGCGGACTGGGGGCCGGCCTCGGCCCCGGCCTGGGGCGGCGGCGTGGCCTGCTGCCGGTTCAGCTCGCTGTAAATATCCTCAAACACCCGGCGGGCAAAGGGATCGTTGAGCAGGTCGCGCAGCACGTCGTGCTCCGCGTAGGCGGCGCGCCCCGCCGCGCTCTGGCGGTCTGCGGCCTGCGCGTCCGTTGCCGCGTCCGCCGTTCCGTCCTCTGCCCTGTCTTCCGCCTGTCCGGCGGGGCGCTCGGTTTCGTCCCGCCCTTCCGCCCGCGCAGCGCGCGCGCCCTTGTCGGCGTTCGGGTCCGCGGCGGGTCCGGCCGCTTGCGCGGGACCGCCTTCCGCGGCGTCGTCCTCGTGGGCCTTCTGCTCCTGCCGGGGCTGCGCCGCTTCCTCCGATCCGGGCTGGAGCACGGCGGAAAGGGCCACATAGGCTTCGTTAAGCAGCTGAAATTTGCGGCCCGCATCGGCCTGGCCGGGGTGCAGGTCCGGGTGCAGCTCAAAAGCCCGCCGCCGGTAGGCCCGCTTAAGGGCGGCCAGGTCCGCTCCCGGCTCCAGGCGCAGGATGGCGTAACATTCCTTGAGGCTTGGCTGGCGTGGGCTACGGCGTCGCATGGCGTTATTTGAGGATCAGGGCGTTGGCTTCGCAGCGCGGGTCGCGGGCCAGCAGGCCGTGGGTGCGCAGGTAGGCGCGTCCGGCTTGGGCGAAGGCCGTGTGGGTGGCCTCCGGCGCGATGCCGGGGCAGTATTCCTTGGCCATGGCGAGGCTGGCCGCATCCTCAATATTGCCGCGAAAAAACGGCCAGGCCCGGCACACGGCGGGCTTGCCCGCATGCACCCCGCAGCCCGCGCCGGGACGGAAAAAAATGCAGAAGCCGTCCGCCCCCGCGCGCAGCTGCCATTTGCCGCCCAAGCGTTCGCAGTAGCGGGCCAGAACCTCCGCTTCGGGCAGGGCCAGGTGCCCGGCCAGGCGGGTGAGGTCTGCGGGGCTGACCACAATGCCGCCCTTGCCCTGGCAGCAGTGGCCGCACATGCGGCAGTGGAACACGGCGGCGCTCATGGTTCGCATCCTTGGGGCTCCGGTGCGGTTGCATTTTCTTTGCCCTGGCGCAGGGGGCCGGAAAACAGCGGGGTTATGGCCAGCAGTTTGTTGGTGCTGCCGAAAATATACACAATATCGCCGGGCTCGAAAACCGTGTCCGCTTCGGGCGAGGCCAGGGTTACGCCTTCGCGCAGGATGGCGATGACCGTAACGCCGTAAGCCTTGCGCATCTGGCTTTGGGCCAGGCTCTGGCCGCAGAGGGGCGATGCCGCGCCCAGGCGCATGGCCTGCACGCCCATGTCCGGCAGGCGTCTGACCATGGCGTCCACTGCGTCCACCGAGTGGCTCATGCGCCGGATCATGCGGTAGTTTTCCTGCCGGATGCGGGCGGCGAAGGCGTCGATGTCCTGGCGGGGCACCAGGTATTGGGTGAGCACGCGGGAGAAGATTTCGATGGAAGTTTCAAATTCTTCGGCCACCACTTCATCTGCGCCCAGGCGGCGCAGGGGGGCCACCTCGGCCACAAAGCGGGTGCGGGCAATGATGTGCAGGTTGGGGTTGAAGCGCCGGGCCTCGGTAACGATGGCCCGCACGGCCGCCGGGTCGGAAATGACGATGACCAGCACCCGCGCCTTGGTCACGCCCAGGTGTTCCAGCACCACAGGCTGGGAGGCGTCGCCGTGGGCGATGGGCTCCTTGTGGCGGTAGCGGCTCACGGTTTCCGGGTTCATTTCCAGGATGGTGTAGGCGATGCCCGATTCCCTGGCCACATGGGCCAGGTGTTTGCCGCTGATGCCGAAGCCCACGATGATGAGGTGATCCTGCAAGGGGCAGCCTTCGGCCTCGGCTTCGGCGGCTTCCGGGGTTTCGTTCCGTCCGCCGGGCAGCCGGGCGGCCAGGCGGGGCGCGATGGCCATGAGGCCTGGGGTGAGCATCATGGTCAGCACGCTCACGTCCAGAAAGTTCTGGTAGGCGTTCATGTCAAAAAGCCCGGCGGCCAGGCCAGAGGCGGCCAGCACAAAGGCGAATTCGCCCACCTGCGCGAGGCTCAGCGAGGTGACCACGGCCGTGCGCAGAGGGTAGCCCTGGATGAGCACGGCGGGCAGGGTGAGCAGCGTTTTGAGGATGATGAAGACGGCCGTATAGGCGATGATGGAAAAAAAGTGGGCTCCGAAAAAATCCACATTGAGCATCATGCCCACGGAGATGAAAAAAAGGCTCATGAAAACGTCGCGGTAGGGCAATATGCCCGCGATGACGCTCATGCTGTACTGGGATCGGGCCAGCATGAGCCCGGCCAGAAAGGCCCCCAGGGAGAGGGAAAGGCCCAGAATGTTGGTGAGCAGGGCCATGCCCAGGCAGAGGCCCAGGGTGGTGAGCAAAAGGATTTCGCGGGTGCGGGTGCGCACCACGGCTTCCATAAGGCGGTTGAGCCCGAAGCGGGCGAAAAGCAGCACCCCGCCCAGCACCAGCACCACCCAGAGCACGGAAAGGACGGCATCCTTCAGGGAAAGGTCCAGCGTGCCGGCGAGCAGGGGCACGCAGAGCAGCATGGGGGCCACCATAATGTCCTGAAAGACCAGGATGGCCAGGGAAAGACGGCCCGTGGGGGTATTGGTGGAGCCTTTTTCCTGCATAATGCGCAGGACAATGGCCGAGGAGGAAAGCGCCACCAGGCAGCCCCAGAGAACGCCCTGCTGGTAGGGCAGGCCCTGGGTCAGGGCGAGGCCCGTGACGGCCAGCACCGTAAGGCCGATCTGCAGGCTGCCGCCCAGAAAGACCGGGCGCTTGAGGCGGTTCAGGGCGTCGCCCGAAAGCTCCATGCCGATGGTAAAAAGCAGCAGGGCCACGCCGATTTCCGCCACATGGTCAATGGCCTGGCGGTCGCGCACCACGCCCAGCAGGGAAGGGCCGCAGAGCACGCCCGTGAGCAGAAAACCCACGGTGGCCGGCAGTTTGATTTTATTGCAGACAATGGTGACCACAATGGAAAGCAGAAAAATGGTCACGATCTCATAGAGCAAAGGGACGTCCATGCGGCCTCCGTGGGGCGCAAAATACACGCCGCAGCCTTCTAAGGCAAGCCTGCGGCCGTGCCGATCAGGGCGAGCGCGGCGTCTGCTGCGGCCCTGCCGGGCCCTCCGCCCATATAGCGGAGGCATTATATAGGGTTGCGTTGTTGCCGCAGGGAGAACGTAGCGCGTTGGCCCAGGCGGCAGCCCTGAGCGCGGCTACGATTGCCGCCGCTTAAACAGTTTTTCCAGCGCGGCCGCATCCCAGCGCAGCACGCAGGGGCGGCCGTGGGGGCAGTATTCCCGCTCCGGCGTCTGCAGCCACTGACGCAGCAGCCCGGCGGCCTCGTCGTCCGTCAGGGCTTGTCCCGCCTTGATGGCGGCCT
The DNA here is from genome assembly GCF_900102485.1 of Desulfovibrio legallii. Taxonomy (NCBI): domain Bacteria; kingdom Pseudomonadati; phylum Thermodesulfobacteriota; class Desulfovibrionia; order Desulfovibrionales; family Desulfovibrionaceae; genus Desulfovibrio; species Desulfovibrio legallii. Next base: position 28,572 of record NZ_FNBX01000020.1, read on the forward strand.
TGCAGGACATGGAGGCGAACAGGGCCGTGAGGTCGTCCTTGCGGCCGGCCAGGGCTTCTTCCAGAAACTGCCGGGCCTCGGCCCGGCTGAGCACGGGCGGCACGGCCGTGACCCGCAGGCCCCCGGCCTCGCTCCGCGCGCTGAAGCCCAGGGCCTCCAGGCGCGGGCGCAGGGCGTAGAAGCGCTCCGCTTCCGCCGGGGGCAGGGGCAGCTCCAGGGGCAGGGCCAGCAATTGCCCGGTGCCCGCAAAGCCGCCCTGACGCAGCCTGGCGTAGAGCACGCGCTCGTGGGCGGCGTGCTGGTCCACCAGCACCAGCGCGCCTTCCTGGTCGCGCAGCGTCAGATAGGTGGCGGCCACCTGCCCCAGATAGACAAAGGGCCCCACCCGCACGGGTTCCCGCCCGGCTCCTGCCGCGCCGGGGGGCGTGGGCCCGGCTTCGTCCTGGGCCGCCCCATAGGCGGTGGCGGCTTCCGCCAGGGCGGCCAGGGGCGCGGCCCCGTCCGCCCAAAGGCTTTGGGGGGCCTCCGGCCCGGCCGTCGCTTCCGGGGCAGCCGTTGCGCGGGCGGCGGCCGTTGGCGTAAAAATGGGCTGGACGTGCGGGACTCGCTCCGGCATGGTCTCGGTCGCGCCGCCGCGCGGGGCCGCCGCGTCTGGCGCTGCAGGGGCCTCCAGCGCGCCCGCTGCGTCCGCCGCCGGGGAGGCCGCCGGTGTCTCCGTCGGCCTTGGTGCGGGGATCGCCGCGGCGTCCGGTTGGGGGCGGCGCACTTCCCAGGGGGCAACGCCCTCAGGTTCCGGCCGGGGGCGCTCCAGCAGCGGGGGCTGGTCCAGCCGCCCCCAGAAGCCCAGGGGCCGGGGGGCGTCCGGGCTGTTGTCCGAACTGTTGTTTCTCGGGGCGCTCGCGGGCGCGTCCGTTCCGGCGGCTGCCGCCGCGTCCCAACCGCCCACCGCCAGGTCGAAGGAGGTGAGCAGCGCCCCCTGCACGGCGTGGAGCACGGCGGAAAACACGGCGGATTCGTCGCGGAAGCGCACTTCGCTCTTGGCCGGGTGCACGTTGACGTCCACTTCGGCGGGGTCCAGATCCACAAAAAGCACCGCCTGGGGGTAGTCGCGGCTGGTGAGGCGGCCTTTGTAGGCCTGGCGCACGGCGCTGAGCAGGCGTTTGTCCGTGACGGCGCGGTTGTTGACATAGAGCAGGATGCGGTCGCCGCGGGGCTGGCTCACGTTGGGCAGGGCGGCCAGGCCGTGGGCGCGGACGCCGTGGCGCGTGGCATCGAAGGGGCGCAGGGCTTCCACCACCAGGCGGGGCCAGATGCGGGCCAGGCGGCGGGGCAGGTCTTCTCCGGGCAGAAAGCGCAGGGCCTCGCGCTCGCCGGAGAAAAGGGCGAAGCCCACTTCCGGCCGGGTCAGAGCCAGGCGGGCCAGCCAATCCTGAGCGCGTTTGAACTCCGTGCCGGGGGTCTTTAAAAATTTCAGCCGCGCTGGTATGTTGCTGAAAAGATCACGGACATCCACCACCGTGCCCTGGTGCAGAGCCGCCGGGGCCGCGCTTTTGAGGCGGCCGTGCTCCACCTCCACGCAGTGGGCCGGTTGCACGCCTGCGGGCGTGCGCAGGGCGGAAGTGATGGCAAAGCGCGATACAGAGGCGATGCTCGGCAGGGCCTCGCCCCGGAAGCCGTAGGAGCGGATGCGCTCCAGGTCTTCCATTTGGGTGATTTTGCTGGTGGCGTGGCGGGTGACGGCCAGCTCCAGCTCGTCGGCGGGGATGCCCGCGCCGTCGTCCTGCACGCGGATGCGGCTTTGGCCGCCGTTTTCCAGCAGGACGTCGATCTGACGGGCCTGGGCGTCGAGGCTGTTTTCCACCAGTTCTTTCACCACGCTGGCGGGGCGTTCCACCACCTCGCCGGCGGCAATCTGATTACGCAGAGCGGGCGGTAACAAACGAATATGCGAAAATTTTCCGGTCATGGCTCCAGTGTATGCGGGCGTGCGGGGCAAGGCAAGCGGCGGGTGCGGGCCTGCGCCTGGCGGCGTGGGGGGGCTTGCCTTGGCGCGCGCTGTGCTTATGTATGGAAAGGCAGGCTTGGCCTGCGCGCCGCAAGAGCGTTGGCGCGCCGCCTGGCCCGCCGGGAGGTATCCGCCATGCGCAATAACCCTATCAAAGCTATTGCTGAACCCTTGCGGGGGCCCCTGGTGCCCAAGGGCTATGACCCGGAACTGCTCTATGTGGAGTGCGGGCGTTGCGGCTCCCCGGTCATGTGGGAGAAGGGCAAGGCCTCGCAGATTCTCGGCCTGGCGGGCATCGACCCGCTGGAGCTGGACGCTTCCTGCATGCTGGTGACGGACGGCTGCCCCATGTGCGGCGGCAAGGGGCACTATACGGTGCAGATTTTCCGGGTGGGCGGGGATACGCCCAGCCGCAGGCCGCCGTACTACGGCAACGCCTGAGCATTGCGGCCGCGCGCGGGCGCGGCGGAACAGGCCGGCGGCCAGGGGGCCGTTATGCCGCGCCGCGGGCGTTCTCCGGAGCAGATGACCGGAGGACGCCCGCGGCGTTTTGGGTAGGCGGGGAGGGGATTTTGCGGCCCCTCTCCGCTTCTGGGGCAAGGCCCTTCTCATAAGGGCGGCAGCGCCTTTGCCGCGCGGTTACGCGCCGGAAGGGGCGCCTTGCCTGCCCGCGAACACGTTGGTCCTAGGACACGTTGGGCCTAGGACACGTTGGGCCTAGGACACGTTGGGCCTAGAACACGTTGGGCTTAGAACACGTTGGGGTTGACCGCCACAAGCGTCCAGCAGATGGCCCCCGCGATGACGCCGTAGAGCAGGAAGGGCCAGAAAGTGCGGCGCAGCACTTCGCCCTCCCGGCCGGAAAGGCCCACCACCGCGCAGGCGGCCACGATGTTGTGCACGCAGATCATGTTGCCCATGGCCCCGCCCACGGCCTGGGCGGCTACGATGATCTGGCGGGGCAGCTCCAGGGTGCCGGCCATGTTCCACTGAAATTCGGCGAACATGAGGTCGGAGACCGTGTTGGAGCCGGTGATGAAGGCCCCAAGGCCGCCCACAAAGGCCGCCAGCATGGGCCAGACGCCGCCGGCAAAAGCGCCCACGGCCTGGGCCAGAGCCAGGGGCATGGAGGGCGCGTCCACGGAGTTGACCGCAGAGCCGCGGAAAATGGAAACCATGGCCACGGCAAAAACCAGGGCGATGGTGGGGGCCTTCATCTTTCTGAGGCTTTCTTTCCAGGCGCGGGAAACGGCCTGGCCGGACATTTTGTGGAGCAGAATGGTAACCAGCGCAACCAGAATGAAGAACGTGCCGGGCAGATACAGATAATCAATGCTGGCGTTAACGCCGTTGAAGCCCAGAATGTTGGTAAAGCTGATTTTTTGCTGGGTCAGCCAGCCCTTGAGCCCCAAAGAGGGGATGCGCGTGATGACCAGAAGCGCACAGATGATTCCATAGGGCAGCCAGGCGAGAAACTGGCTCATATGGGCATGGAAGTCGGTCTTGGTGCTGGCGGGCACGGTGCCGGTCCAGGCTTTGTCCCACTGGCTGGCGGGGGCGAAGTCCCAGGATTCCGTGGGCACGCAGAACCCTTTCTTGGTGCCCCAGACCACTACGCCGAGGCCCAGCAGGCCGCCCAGCAGGGAGGGAAATTCGGGCCCCAGCACCCAGGCGCAGAAAAGGTAGGGCACAAGAAAGCAGACGGCGGCGAACACGCAGTATTTCCAGGCGCGGAAGCCGAGGGCCCAGGATTTTTCCACCCCGAAGAAGCGGGTGAGGAAGCCCAGCATGAAGATGGTGATGATGATGGCCATGGGGGCGTGCATGATGGTGGCCCATTCGCCCACGGCTTTGCAGAAGGCGTCGTAGCTCTGGAAGGAGAGACCGGGGTTGGCGGCCACGGCTTCGGCGATGCTGCCTTTGAGGAAGCCAAAGCCCACCAGCACGGGGGTGCCCACCGCGCCGAAGGTGACGGGCACGGAGTTGAAGACCAGGCAGACCACGGCGGCGGCCATGGCCGGGAAGCCCAGGGCCAGAAGCAGGGGGGCGGCCAGGGCGGCGGGGGTGCCGAAGCCGGCCGCGCCTTCAATGAAGGCGGCGAACATAAAGCCGATGATGATGACCTGCACGCGCCGGTCGCGGCTCACGTCCCGCATGCCGCACTGGATGGTTTCCATGCCGCCGCTTTCCTCAAGGGTGTAAAGGATGAGGATGGCGCCGAAGACGATGATCAGCACGCCGATGGCGACAACAAGGCCCTGCAAAGACAGGGCCGCAAGGTAAAGGATATCCAGTTTCCAGCCGATGACGCCGCTTACGGCGCAGGCCAGCCAGGCTACGGGCATGGCCCGGGTGGCGGGCCAGCGCAGCCCTACCATGAGAATCAGGGCGATAAAGATGGGGATTACCGCCAGCAGGGCCAGTATTCCTATGGACATGGGCACTCCTTTTGCTGTTGTGCGCGTTGCGGTGGGGGAGGCCGCCGCGCGCCGTTTATCTTTCTTTGTGTACTCAAAGAGGGATAGACGCGGGTATAGTGCAAGCCGCGCTGCATCGTGGGGCGCAGCGACGTTTGTTAAAGGTTAGGCTGTTGGACGAGGGGACGCGCGGTGCTGGTCCTTTGGTCGGCCTGCTGCCGTAACGGGCAGAAAATTCCCTGCAAAAGCTAAGTTGGCATACGCTACACTATTTTTGCGGGGATTTCCAGCTAGGGCGGCAAAAAAGTGTCCGGCGGCCAGGCCCCGGAAAAATCAGACAAAAAGGCCGCCGGGGGAACCCAGCGGCCTTTGTGCTTTTTTTATTTTGCGGTCGTGCGGATTTCGCCGCCCTGGGCGGCGCTAGCCTTTGCGCTCCAGTTTGGCCCAGGTGTCGCGCAGGGTGGCGGTGCGGTTAAACACGGGCAGGGCGGCGGTACTGTCTTTGTCTTTGCAGAAGTAGCCCAGCCGTTCAAACTGCACGGCCTCGCCGGTTTCAAGGGCTGCGGCGGCCGGTTCCAGCAGGCCGCGGACCACCTGGAGGGAATGGGGGTTGAGGTTATCGAGAAAGGTTTTGCCTTCCGGGGCTTCGTCGGGGTTTTCCACGGCAAAGAGCTGGCTGTAGAGGCGCACCTCGGCGGGCACGGCGCTGGCCGCGGCAACCCAGTGGATGGTGCCCTTGACCTTACGGCCGTCGGGGCTCTGGCCGCCGCGGCTCTGCGGGTCGTAAACGCAGCGCAGCTCGCGCACGTTGCCGTCCTGATCCAGGAGGGCTTCGCGGCAGGTGAGCAGATAGGCGTAGCGCAGGCGCACTTCCGCGCCGGGGGAGAGGCGGTGGTATTTTTGGGGCGGATCCAGGCGAAAGTCGTCGCGCTCAATATAGATTTCGCGGGCAAAGGGCGTCTTGCGGCTGCCGTAGGCGGGGTCTTCGGGGTGGAAGGGCATTTCCAGCTCTTCCACCTGGCCTTCGGGGTAGTTTTCGATGACGACCTTGATGGGGTCCAGCACGGCCATCAGGCGTTTGGCGTGGGCGTTGAGGCGCTCGCGGATGCAGAATTCCAGCATGGCGTAATCCACCACGGAGTCGGCGCGGGCCAGGCCGATGCGGGCGCAGAATTCGCGCAGGGCTTCGGGGGGCACGCCGCGGCGGCGCAGGCCGCTTAAGGTGGGCATGCGCGGGTCGTCCCAGCCGGAGACGTGACCTTCCCTGACCAGCTGGATGAGCTTGCGCTTGGAAAGGATGGTATAGGTCAGGTTAAGGCGGGCAAATTCGATCTGCTGCGGGTGGTATACGCCAAGGGTATCCAGCACCCAGTCGTAGAGCTCCCGGTTGTTGACGAATTCCAGGGTGCAGAGGGAGTGGGTGATGCCTTCAATGGAGTCCGACAGGCAGTGGGTGTAGTCGTACATGGGGTAGATGCGCCAGGCCTCGCCCGTGCGGTGGTGGGCGGCGTGGCGGATGCGGTAGAGCGTTGGGTCGCGCATGACCAGGTTGGGGGAGGCCATGTCGATTTTGGCGCGCAGCACGCGGGAGCCGTCGGGGAATTCGCCGGCGCGCATGCGGCGGAAGAGGTCGAGGTTTTCTTCCACGCTGCGGTTGCGCCAGGGGCTTTCGCGTCCGGGCCTGGTGAGGGTGCCGCGGTACTCGCGGATGGCGTCGGCGGAGAGGTCATCCACATAGGCCTTGCCCATTTTGATGAGCTCTTCGGCGTAGCTGTAGAGCCGCTCAAAGTAGTCTGAGGCGTAAAATTCGCGGTCTTCCCAGTCGCCGCCCAGCCAGCGCACGTCCTCGCGGATGGCGTCCACATATTCCGTGTCTTCCTTGGTGGGGTTGGTGTCGTCGAAGCGCAGGTTGCACTGGCCGTGAAATTCTTTGGCCACGCCGAAATTGAGGCAGATGGATTTGGCGTGCCCCAGGTGCAGGTAGCCGTTGGGCTCCGGGGGAAAGCGGGTATGCACCTTGCCGCCGAAGCGGCCGGAGGCGTTGTCCTGCAGGATGCGGGCGCGGATGAAGTCCGTGCCGGGTCTGGCCGCGGCCGCTTCAGGCGCGGCGGCAGCGGCGGGGCTGGCGGAATGGTGTTCAGAAGACATGGACGGGCTCCCTTGCTGTGACGTCAATGCAGCCGTATAATCTACGTCAAGGCGCAGCTGCGGTCAATGCGCCGAGGCCTGGGGCGCTTGACAGGTTCGGGCCGCTGAGCTAGTGTGCGTCTTCGCCGGAAGCGCGCTCAGGGCGCGCGGCAGCGCGGAGAGGTGTCCGAGCTGGTCTAAGGAGCACGATTGGAAATCGTGTGTACGTTAACAGCGTACCGAGAGTTCGAATCTCTCCCTCTCCGCCAGAATTTTGTTTCAAGTTGTCAAGAAAGACCGGAAGTCGTTGCTACAAGACGATTTCCGGTCTTTCTTTTGTCTCATGTCGTCGGGTAAGAAACTGAGAAAACCGCCTCTTGTCTGGGTGAGCTTACCCCATTGCGTATTCCACTTGTAAGTTAGTGCTTATGTTGCTTGGGGTTGCCAAGTATTGCAAATTGCAGATGAAAGATACCTACTCTTGCCAATCGTTGCCAGAAGTTGCCGAAACGCCCATTTCCTGGTTGCGGACAATAGCGGGCAATATCCGGCAGCAAGATTTGAGGGCCGAGCGGGGCAAAGCTGCGTATTCGCTCGCCTTCGGCAGTGCAACGCTCCAAACAGCTTTCACACCCACCTCTTGACTTCTTTCGCTTAAAAGCTACCATCTCCTCGTGGGAATTATTCACTACACCACTGAAGACGGCACAGACCCATATCAAAAATGGGTAGATGCTCTGCGTGATAATCGCGCCAGGATTGCCGTTCTGCGGCGGATTGACCGGGCGGCAATGGGTAACTTCGGCGACCACAAGGCTTGCCGGGATGGTGTTTCCGAGATGCGCATTGATGTCGGGCAGGGGTATCGTGTGTACTATTTCCAACATGGACAAACGCTGGTCGTGCTGCTGTGTGGCGGCGACAAGCGCACCCAGGACGCGGATATCAGCAAGGCCGTTGCCTACAGGGCCGATTTCCTGCGCCGGATGAAGGAGGAATTACAATGAGTAAGCCGTATATTTCCCATGAAGAAGCTACTATCGAGAGCTTCAAGAAAGACCCGAACTATGCCGCCGAATACCTCAACGCCGTGCTTGAGGACGGCGATCAGGAAGAGCTTATGCTCGCCCTGCGCCGTATTGCTGCCGCCTTCGGCATGAAAGGCGTGGCGGAAACCGCGCAGCTTAACCCCAAGACGCTGTACCGCACGCTCTCGCCCGCCGGAAACCCCGAACTGCGCAGCTTTCAGGCCATTCTCGGCGCAATGGGCATGCGCCTTGCGGTAACGCCCCTGACGCGGGAACAGCATCAGTAAGCCGTGCGTAAAAATCCATGTTCAGGATTTTAATTGAATCCGCAACGCTCCGGCTAACTCCCGGTGCGTCCGCCGTGGAATGCAAATAATTCAAGAAAATTTTGCGTGGGTAACTTTACAAGTAGCTATATTCTTGAAACATAAAACAGCAATCAATTACAGAATGGTACGCTGCATGTTGTAATCTCTCCCTCTCCGCCAGAAATATCAAACTAGTTCATATTGTTATGAGCTAAGTAAATATAAGCAGCTATACTTCCAGGTGCTACGCGCGGGGGTATGGCTGCTTTGTCTTTTCGCGTTCCAGCACCACGCGGGTCTACACCAAAGACCGGGGCAGCCGCTTTCAGCGGGCCCCTTCCCGACAGTTTTACTGACCGATTCCCCAGCCATCGTGGATACGTTCGCTTGACCTTGTAGCTATGTGTAGTTAATATGACTAACTATAGGAGACTAAAAGCCATGCCAGCACAAATTCAAGCCACCCCCATAAGCATACGACTCCCCGCCGACCTCAAAGCGCGGGTGCAGGGCCTTGCCGCAGCAAGGCAGCGTTCTACCAACGCTCTTGTGGTGCAGGCTGTTGCGGCCTTTGTGGAGCGGGAAGAAAAGCGGGAAGCCCTTCGTCAGGAGTGTATCGCCGCTCATGAGCATTACCAGCAGACGGGCCTGCACGTCACCCAGGCGGAAGTGAAAGACTGGATTGCCCAGCTCCGCCAAGGTAAGCAGGTGGATGCTCCCAAATGTCATATATAGTGCGCTGGTCGGACAACGCGTTGGCTTCACTCGTGCGGGTGCATGCTTTTTGGGCGAAAAGTGACCCGCAGGCAGCGCAGAAGGCCTTGGACGCCATAGAGGCGGGTACGGCCGTGTTGGAGCAATTCCCCCATGCCGGACGGCCTACTGACGATTTGGAGCCTGAACACCGGGAGCTGTTGATTCCTTTTGGCGCCTCTGGCTACGCCGTGTTCTATGAAGTGGGGGAAGGATATGCGCTTATCCTTTCCCTCAAGCATCAACGCGAAGCAGGGTATTGACGGTATTTGCAGTGCGTAATCCACACTCGAACTCCCAACATCTCCTCAGACGGTTGGTATGTCCGTTGGTATGAAAGAGAGGTGGTTTCGGAAAAACGGACCATGGGCTAAGGTGGACGTAAGAAGCCAGAGGAGGCTTTTATGTCCCAATGGGGAGGGAAGTCCACCGTTGCGTTTAAGACTCGCGTCGCCCTGGATGCCCTGTCCGGAGAGCATACATTGTCCGAACTCGCCGGCAAATATGGCGTGCATCCCCATCAAGTTTCCCAGTGGGGAAACAGCAGGCCAGGGAACAGATTGCGGCAGGCTTTGCCGGCAAGGCCCAGAAGACCCGGCAGAGCGATGAAGTCCGGATAAGGGAACTCCATGCCACGATTGGTCAACGCACTGTGGAGAAGGATTTTTTGCAGCAAGCCTTCGCCAAAATTTGAGCTATGAGCGAAGGCGTAAAATTGTCGCCGCAGACCACCAAGTGCTCAGTGTTCGGCGGCAGTGCGAAATCCTCAAACTGCAACGCTCAACGTATTATTATAAGGCGATCGGCGGGTCCGTATACAACTTGGCGCTCATGAAACGCATCGGCGAAGTGTTTCTGAATTTGCCCTTCTTCGGCTCCCGGCAAAAATCGACACGCTTTTCAAGGTGCTCACGCCGATGGGGTTTAAGCTCACCATTGTTCCGGTGGATGAAGGCGTGTAAAAATTTATGGTCAGGATTTTAGGTGGCGGGGCTTGCGCCCCGCCACCGCGCGCTACACTTCGCTGATCACGGGCACCACAATGGGGTCGCGCTCCAGCACGCGGCGGAAAAAGCGCCGCAGAGAGGAGCGGATGTTTTCCTGCAGGCGGCTGAGCTGCCCTGGGCGGGCGGCTTCTATTTCGTCCAGCACCAGGCACTTGGCGTCTTCCAGCAGGTGGCTGTAGTGCTGTTCAAAAACAAAGCCTTTAGAGATCATTTCCGGCCCGTGCAGGATGCTGCCGGTTTCGGAATCCACCACCAGCACCACAATGACCATGCCTTCGTCGCCGAGAATGCGGCGTTCTTTGAGCACGGCGTAGCCCACGTCGCCCACGCCCTTGCCGTCCACCAGGGTACACTCCACGGGCACGCGGTTTTCAAGCTGGAAGCCTTCGGGGCGAAGGGTGATGGGCTGGCCGTCTTCAAGCAGCACCACATTCTCCTGCTGCACGCCGCACTCTGCGGCCAGGCGGCCGTGCTTGACCAGGTGCTGGTATTCGCCGTGGATGGGGATGAAGAGCTGCGGACGCACGGCGGCGAACATTTCGCGCAGTTCGTCGCGCTGGGCGTGCCCGGAGGCGTGGATGGCGTGCACGCTTTCGTAGAGCACTTCCGCGCCCATGCGGTACATTTCATTGATGAGCTTGGAGATGGCCTTGGCGTTGCCAGGTATCATGCGCGAGCTCATGACCACGGTATCGCCCTTGCGGATATCGAGCTGGCGGTGGCCGCCCAGCACCATGCGGGAGAGCGCGGAGAGCGGCTCGCCCTGCGCGCCGGTGACCACCAGCACGATCTGATCGTCCGGCAGGTCGGGCACGCCGTTGTGGGCGTTGAAGAAGGCTGGGGGCAGCTTGGCGATGCCGAGGTCGCGGGCCATTTCGATGTTGTTGGCCAGGGATTTGCCGCTGATGACCACGGTGCGGCCGTGGGCGCGGGCCAGGTCAAAAACTTCCTGAATGCGCTGAATGTGGCTGGAGAACAGGGTGATGACAATGCGGCCTTTGGCCGTAGCAAAGATGTTATCCAGCGAGTCTTTGACCTCGCGCTCGGTAAGGGAGCGCCCCTCGCGCATGGCGTTGGTGGAGTCAGAGAGCAGCAGGCGCGCGCCCTTGGGCCCGGCAAAATTGCGAAAAAGGCGCAGATCCGTGCCGCTGCCGCTTAAGGGGTGGGGGTCGATTTTAAAGTCGCCGCTGTGCACCACGCGGCCCACGGGGGTTTCCACGCCCAGGCCGAAGCCTTCGGGTATGGAGTGGCAGACGGGGAAGAAGTGGAAGGTCAGATCCCCCAGGGGCAGCACGGTTTTGGCGTTGACCGGGCAAAGCTCCACCCAGTCCAGTATTTCGCGTTCGCGCAGTTTGTGTTCCACCAGGGCCAGGGTAAAGGGCGAGCCGTAGATGCGGGTGCCTTTAAGCTCCGGCACCAGCCAGGGCAGCGCGCCGATGTGGTCTTCGTGCCCGTGGGTCAGCACAATGCCCAGCAGTTTGTCTTTGATGGCGCTCACCGCGCCGAAGTGGGGGATAACCACGTCCACGCCCAGGTGGGCGTCGTCGGGGAACATAAGGCCGCAATCCACCATAACGACGCCGCCGGGGGTTTCCCAGAGCTGGCAGTTCAGGCCGATTTCCCCCAGGCCTCCCAGGGGGGTGATGGTAAGGTAAGGATCGTGCATGTCGGGTAGGTTGTATCCTGTTGTCTCTGTGGCGGGCGCAAGGCCCGCAGGGTGAAGGAAAGGGCGCGGAAAGGGCCGGGCGCGGAGGCGGGGCCCTTGGCGGCTGGGGGGCGGTTCCGAAGGCGGGGAGGCGTCTCCCCGAAAAGTGTCTGTGGCCGGGGTGTGGGCCGGAAGCGCGGGCCGGGGCAGTCTCCGGGCCAGATCCGGGCCGGGCCAGATCCAGTCCAGATCCGGGCCATATGGGGCCGTGGCGGCCGGGGCCGGGCCGGTCTTTGGGCCGGTTTCCGGGTCAGCGCCGGGCCAGGTCGGGCCGGAACTCGCCCATGGCCACATAGATCTGGGCCAGGGCGGTAAGGTAGTCGGCCTTGGCGCTGGTCAGCGAGGCTTGCGCCGCCGTGAGGTTGGAAGAGGCGTCCAGCACGTCAAAGTTGGTGCCCACCTGTTCCTGATAGCGGGCCAGGGCCACGTTATAGGCTTCCGTGGCCTGTTCCACGGCGGTTTCGGCCACGGCAATGCGTTTTTCCGCTTCGCGCACGGCCAGCAGTTTGGATTTGATGTCGTAGCCCACGTTCAGTTTCAGATTTTCTTCTTCGTAGCGCACCTTGGTCACCAGCCAGCCGGCGCTCTGGTCGGCGTAATAGGTGGTGCCCCACTGAAAAATGTCCCAGGTGGCTTTGGCCCCCAGCTCCCAGGCGGTGCCGCGGTAGCCCTGGTCGCCCACGCGCTGCAGGTCCATGGTGTTGCCGGTTTGGGCCACGTTGTAATAGGCCTCCACCTGCGGGTAGTAGGCGCTCTGCGCGGCCTGGCGGTTTTTGCCGGCAATGGCCACGGATTTGGCGGCAATATACAGGTCCGGCCGCTGGCGGTAGGCGGCCTCCAGGCACTGCTCCAGGCTGCGGGTAAAGGGCACATGGTTGAGGTTGCCGGTATAGCGGGTGGCGGCCTGGGCGGGCAGGCCCAGCAGGGTATTGAGCTTGGCCAGGCTGGTGTCGCGGTTGTTTTCGTCCTGAATCAGGGTGTTTTCGGCCTTGCGCACGTCCACTTCGGCCTGCAGCACGTCCAGGCGGGGGCGCAGGCCCACGTCGTAAAAGGCCTGGGTAATGCGCAGCTGGTCGCGCAGGCGGGCCAGGGCGTCGCTTGAGCTGCGCACGCTTTCTTCATAGCGCAGATAGTTCAGAAACTGGGTCTGCACCTCTTCGGTCATGGTCAGTTCCGCGCTGCGCAGGCTGGCCTTGTCGCTTTCGGCCTGCAGGGCGGCTTTCTGATAATCGGCCAGCAGCTTAAAGCCGGTAAAAACGGGTTGGGATACCTCTATCCCCCAGGTGTAGACGCCCTGTTTGGGGGCCTGCGTAACGGTATAAGAGGGGGAATAATCTTTGTCCGTTCTGGTGGCGGTATAGCTCATGCCCAGCTTGGGGCCAAAGGCCCCGCGGGCGGATTTGCGGGTTTCTTCGCTGGATTTGCTCTGCGCTTCCTGGGAGCCCAGGCTGGGGTTCTGCTGCAGGGCGCGCTCCACGGCTTCGCGCATGCTCAGGGCGCGCATGGGCCGGGTGTGGGGTTTTTCTGCGGCCAGGCTGCGCCCGCCGGAATACAGGGGCACGGCCGCCGTGCGCCCCACCGGGATGGCCAGGCTGCGGTCGGGGGCGTTCTCCGGGCCGGCTTGTGCGCCCGCGGTTGTTTCTGTCTGCGCGCCCGCGGTTGCAGCCGGGCCCCCCAGGCCCAGCAGCGCCAGCAGGCCCAGGGGCGGCAGCAGGCGCGCAAAGGCGCGCGCCGCAAGGCGCAGGGGCCAGGCGCGGCGGCAGGGGGTGGGCGGCAGGTTTTTTTCAGGCATGGCGGGCATGCTACACCGCGGGCCGCGCTTTGGCAAGCGCTGGGCTGCGGGCGCAGGGCGGGCGCATTTTGCCGGCGGCCGTCCGCCGCGCGTTCGGCGCGGCGCGGAGCCCCGTTTTTTTGCCGGGCGCGCGGCCGCTCGCGGCCGCCCTGGGGGCAATGGCGGCCGCAAACGGGTTGTGCATGGATTTCATAGTATTTTACTCATAAATAAACAGTATTCAGCAAGTTGAATTTCTAACTTGTAACACGATTTACATTGACAGCAAACGTCTAATGCGTTATGCTGTAAGCATCTGTGTAAAAGTTAATAGTTTAGCCTTCTTGCGCTGAAAACGGCGGCGCATCAAGGCTCTTTTCTGCAATTGCCAACAAAGGAGAAAGGCATGAGCCAGGATGTGCTGACCAGTTCCTCCGGCCAGTCCCAGGTGCTCAATGAGGTGCGGCAAGAAGCGGCGTCCAACGAGAGGTCTACTTTGTGGATTCCTCGTTGGATGCGGAAGCCCTGGCCCTCACCATTGGCGACGATTCCAGAATCTTTGTTATAGAAAACACCAGCAACGCCTTTCTCCAGATGGAGCAGGCCCTGGCCAGCCTGGAGAATCCGGCCACGGCCGTGCACATTTACGCCCACGGCGCGGCGGGCAGCGTAACCCTGGGCGGCCAGGTTTTTGACGAGGCCGTCCTCAACGCCAATGCGGCAACTCTGGCCGCCATCGGGCAGAGCCTGGCCGCGGGCGCGGATCTGCTGCTCTACAGCTGCAACACGGCGGCGGGCAGCACGGGCGAGAGCTTCATCAACCGCCTGGCCCGCCTGGCCAGCGTGGACGTGGCCGCTTCGGACGACGTTACCGGCGCGTCCGGCGACTGGACCCTGGAATACACGGTGGGCGACGTCACCACCGGCGCCGTGAACCCCGGCATCGACGGCGATCTGGCCGGCGAGATTTCCGGCTGGGGCGTCATCAACGGCACAACCGGCGCTGATTCCATCACCGGCTCCGCCGCCAACGACAAAATCTACGGCAACGGCGGCGCGGATACCATGGTCGGCGAGGACGGCAACGACATTTACTACGTCAGCGGATCGGGCACCGCCGGCACTAATGTGGTGGAAAAAGCCTACGAAGGCATTGATACGGTCTACAGCCAGGTGGCGGATCTGGACCTGAGCGCGAGCTCCACGGCGGCTGACGGCAGTGAAGGCAAATCCCAGATCGAATACGTCGTGCTCCAGGCCCAGAGCGGCATGACCAACCAGTCCGCCACGGGCAACAACTACAGCCAGACCCTGGTGGGCAACGCCCTCAGCAACAACCTCACGGGCATGGGCGGCAACGACCTGCTCTACGGCTATGACGGCGACGACTACCTGGACGGCGGCAACGGCGACCTGAGCGCTGCCGGCGAGGTTTCGGTTACCGGCGGCTACGATACCCTCATCGGCGGCAAGGGCGACGACAACTACGTGGTCCGCACCGGCAACGAAACCGTGGTGGAAAACAAGAACGAGGGCACGGACCAGGTCTATTCCTTTGTGGACTACACCCTGGGCGCGAACATTGAAAACGGCACGCTGCTGAATAACGGCACCACCACCGCCCCCCAGGCCAGCAACCTCACCGGCAACGACCTGAACAACGTGCTTTCCGGCAACAGCGCCGCCAACTATCTGGATGGCGGCAAGGGCAACGACACCCTCTACGGCAATAAGGACGGCACGGCGGTCGATACCCTCAACGGCGGCGCGGGCAACGACCTCTACCACCTCTATGGCGACGCTGACGACGTCATCGTAGACAGCGCGGGCAACGACACCGTGGTTTTTGAGAGCAGCGTGAGCGGCGGCTACACCCTGGGCGACGGCGTGGAAAACCTCGTCCTCCTGGGCAGCGCCGATACGGGCACCGGCAACGCGCTCAACAACCGCATTGAGGGCAACGCCACCAAGGGCAGTTGGCTCGACGGCGGCGCGGGCAAAGATACCCTGGTGGGCGGCACCGGCGACGATACCTTCATTTTTGACGGCACAGACACCCTGGAGGACGCGGGCGGCACGGATACCGTCTTGGCCTCCGGCACCATTGACCTCAACAAGTTCAAAAACGCTGATATCGAGTCCGTGACGCTGACTGGCTCAGGCAATATTAATGCCACGGCCAAAAAGACCGTTGCCGCCACCCTGGTGGGCAACAGCGGCAACAACAAGCTCACCGGCAGCGATGGGGACGATCGCCTCATCGGCGGCGCGGGCAAAGATACCCTCATCGGCGGCGCGGGCAACGACTACTACTATGTGGACGCCGATGACGTGGTGCAGGAAGCGAAAAACGCCGGCGACGACACGGTGGAAGCCAACATAGACTACACCCTGGGCGCGAACCTGGAGAATCTGGTCCTTACAGCCGGCGCGACCAAGGGCACGGGCAATGAGCTCGCCAACGTCATCGACGCCAGCACCCTCAGCGGCAACGTGGTGCTGGACGGCGGCCAGAACGCGGCCAATACCGCTGGCGATACCCTCAAAGGCGGCACCAGCCACACCACCTTTGTGGTCAATAACACCAATGACCACATTGAGATCACTGGCGGCAGCAACGTCGTCTATGTGAGCTATGAGGTCTTGGGCGGCGCTGAGATGACTGACGCCGACTGGATCAACTACTTCGGCGACCGGATCACCGGCACCACCACCAACCTTACCTTCGTCTACCGCGGCAATGCTGCGGACAGCAAAGCCGGCGGCGTGAATATCACCGGCAGCGCCGACAACACCTATCTGGTGGGCACGGCCGCTGCGGATACCCTCACTGGGGCCACCGACTCCACCGTTGGGTACACCATTGACGGCCAGGGCGGTGCGGACACCATTACCGGCGGCACGGGCAACGACTATATCTATTATTATGGTGCGGAAACCGTAACTGCTGGCGAGGGTGCCGACACCCTGCACGTCATGAGCCTCAAAAAAGGCGATAAAACGCTGGACAGCGCCGACAACATTCACGGCATTGACGTGGTTGTGCTGGACGACGCCGCGGGCGCAGTGAATGTGGGCGACAGCGTTGCAGCTGCAAACCAGCAGAATATGACCCTCGTGGGCAACGCCTCGGCCAACAAGCTCTATGGCGGCAACACCACCAATGATGATAGTGCAACAGCCAACGGCAACGACGAGCTTTCCGGCGGCGCGGGCAACGACACCCTGGTGGGCTTCAGCGGCAACGACACCCTGGACGGCGGCGAAGGCGCGGACAGCATGGTGGGCGGCACGGGCAACGACCTCTACTATGTGGACAATAAGGGCGACAAGGTGGTGGAAAAAGACGGCGAAGGCGTGGACAGCATCTCCACCGCCGGCGTGGCCATCGACCTGGGTTCCGCCAGCTTTAAGAACGTGGAATATGTGGAGAACTCTGGCGCAGCCACCAAGCTCACCGGCACCACGGCTGCGGAAACCCTCGTGGCCGGCGATAATGGCGACACCCTGGACGGCAAGGGCGGCGAGGACAGCCTGGTGGGCGGCTCTGGCAGCGACCTCATCTACTACCACGGCCTCACCTACGTGGAAAGCGATGAAGGCGAATTTGAGGTGAGGAATGACACCATAAGTGGCGGCGGCGGCGTCGACACCCTGCTGGTGACCAAGGACGCCGGGATTGTCTCCCTGGGCACGGGCACAGCCATCACCGGCATGGAAGTGGTCAAGCTGGACGCTGCCGCGCAGGACGCCAGCGTCTACGTCACCGGCGATGCTGCCGTTACCGTGCAAGGCAACGCCTACGCTACAGAAATCATAACTGGTGCGGGCAACGACAGCATCGTGGGCGGCGGCGGCGCGGACTACATCGACGCCGGGGCTGGCAACGATATTGTGGAAATCGCCGCCAACAGCTTTATCCAGCGCGGAAGTTATGGATATAATCGCGGCGCTGTGGAAGGCGGCGCAGGGGAGGACACCCTCTCCTTCGGCGCCACCAACGATAAGATCACCTTCAGCACCGAAGATGACGAACTGGTCATCAAAAGCGGCACCAACGTGCTTTCCGGCGCGGCCACGGTGAACGGTGAAGACCTTACTTCCATTGGCGGCATCAGCGGCTTTGAGGTCTACACCGGCGGCGCGGGCAACGATACGCTCAACGCCGGCGGGGTCACCACGCAGGATATGATCCTTACCGGCGGCCTGGGCAACGACCTGCTGGTGGGCGGCAGCGGCGAAGACCTGCTCATTGCCGATGGCGGCAACGACACCCTGGACCTCACAAAGGGCGGTTCGGACGGCATCGTGCTGCAGCCCGCCGCGGACCTGAACTACAGCAAAAAGGGCGTCACCACCATTACGGTCCAGGGCTACGGCGCGGACGACTACGTCAACGACAGCGCCTTGAGTGATGCTGGCTGGTCCAAGGCCGACGCCGCCGTGGTGGACAGCAAGAAGAAGACCACCACCTTCACCTATACCAAGGGCAGCCAGACCATCAACGTGGTCTTTGCAGGCATTACCGACCCCAACAGCATCATCTTTGCCGGCCAGGTGGTTCTGACTGGCGGGGGCGCGAACGAAACGGATGCCACATCCACCCATCTCCTCCGCATCACGGCCACCGGCGGCGGAAACACCGTCTACGGCGGCACGAGAAACGACACCATTACCAGCACCGGCGGCGACACCATCTCCGGCAACGCGGGCAACGACAGCATTACGCTGGATAGCAGCACGCTGACCGAGATGCTCTCTTCTGCCACCAGGGTCTACGGCGGCGAGGGTGACGACACCGTGGTGCTGCACCTGCCCAATAGCTATGCGAACACTACCATGGCCCTTTCTGGTGATGACGGCACCGACCTCCTGGAAGTGAAGGGCTCGGCCGCTTCCGTTGCCGCCAACTTCAGCTTTGCTGATGCCGACAGCGTGACGCTCTATCAGAATGCTGCTAGCATCGCCGCGGCTGTCATTACCGGCTTTGAAGCCTACGGCGGTACGGACAATGCCGATACCGTCACCTTCAGCCGCGCTGTTGGTGCGGCGGAGAACTACACCTTCTCCCTGGACGGCGGCGACGACATCCTGAGCGCGGGCACCGTTTCCGGCAGCCTGACCATCGACGGCGGCGCAGGCGACGACAGCTTCACCATCGGCGCAGTCTCCACCGGCGGCAGCCTGACCATCGACGGCGGCGACGGCGACGACAGCCTGAGCGC
>NZ_FNBX01000021.1 GCF_900102485.1 Desulfovibrio legallii
GGCCGAGGGCCTCAACAGCAAGATCATGGCCATCAAGAGGAAGGCTTGCGGTTATAGGAACCGGGAGCATTTCAAGACAGCCATCTACTTCTTCTGTGGCGGTCTAAACCTCTACCCGGCCAGTTCCTGACAGGGGTTACCCACGGAAAACCCGGAAGAACCACGGATTTTAACGATCTGCACAAGGCGCGTGGGCTTGATGCCGTCCGTCGGCAGGTCGGCGGCAAGGACCGCAGGCAGGAGAAGGAGCTGCACAGATGAAATTGCTGATTGTGGAAAGCCCCGGCAAGATCAAAAAGCTGCAAAGCATTTTGGGCGCGGACTGGCGCGTTGCCGCCAGCTGCGGCCATGTCCGGGATCTGCCGAATCAGGGCTATGGTCTGGAGCCGCCGGATTTCGCGCTGCGGTATGCTGAAACCAAGCCCGACGTCCTGAAAAAACTGGCCGCCCTGACCAGAACCGCGGACGAGGTCTTTCTGGCCTCTGACCCGGACCGGGAAGGGGAGGCGATCGCCTGGCACCTGAAGGACGCCCTGGGGCTGAATGCCTATAAGCGCGTGACCTACACTGCCATTACGCCCCAGGATGTCCGCAGCGGGCTGGCCAGCCCGCGCGGCATTGACATGAACCTCGTCCACGCCCAGGAAGCGCGCCGGGCTCTTGACCGTTTGTGCGGCTACAAGGTTTCCGGGCCGCTGGGCCGGGCGGTGCGGGAAGAAAAAATGTCCGCCGGGCGAGTGCAAAGTCCGGCTGTACGGCTCGTGGTGGAGCGGGAACGGGCCATCCGGTCCTTTGTCTCCACCACGCATTTCGGTGTGGAGCTGCTGTTTGAGGCCGTGGAAAATATCTCCGACGGCTGGAAGGCGGCCTGGCTGCCCAGGGAAGGCTGGCTGGAGGAAGGCCAGGAGTATTTTCTGGACAAGTCCGCGGCCGAAAAAATCGCGGCTTTGCGGACCCTGGACATTCTCTCTTGCGAAGAGAAGGAAAGCCGCGCGGCCCCGCCCGCGCCTTTTACCACGTCCTCCATGCAGCAGGCGGCCAGCAATGCGCTGAAGTTCAAACCCAAGAAGACGATGGAGCTGGCGCAGAAGCTCTATGAGGCCGGGCATATCACCTACATGCGCACGGACAGCCCCAACTTGAGCGTCAGCGCCATTGCCGAGATCCGGGCGTATTGCGACGCCCAGGGCTGGCCCCTGCCGGCCAAACCGCGCACCTGGAAGAGCAAGGCCGGCGCGCAGGAGGCCCATGAGGCCATCCGCCCCACGCATGTGGACATGGAAGAGGCCGGAGAAACGGAAGAGGAAAAAGCCCTGTACCGGCTGATCCGCATTCGGACTCTGGCCAGCCAGATCGCGGATGCCGTCTTTGACGTGCGCGTGGCCCGGCTCGCTGGCGACGTGGACGGCAAAAAGGCCGTGTTCGAGGCCAAAGGCAAAACGCTTCGGGAACAGGGCTGGAAGGTAGTCATGGCTGCTGACGCTTCCTTGGCCGATGCGGAAGAGGCGGAGCCTGACAACGCCGTGCCGGACCTCAAGGCCGGATGCCAGGCTACGGCTATCCGGGGCGAAGTGAAGACGAAAAAGACAAAACCTGCCTCCCGCTTTTCCGAATCCTCGTTGGTCCGTGAGATGGAAAGGCGTGGCATCGGCCGCCCGGCCACCTATGCCGCCATCATTGAAAACATCATATCACGCACCTATGTGAAAGAAGAAAAAGGCTTTCTCGTGCCCACGCCGCGCGGGGAACAGTTGGTGGACGCCCTGGTGGGCTCATTCGGCTTTTTGAACCTGGATTTTACCAGTCACATGGAGGAACGTCTTGATGACGTGGCCGACGGCAAAGTCAGCTATGTGGAGTGCGTCGGTGCGTTTCATGCCCAGCTCATGGAAGAGCTGGACAAATTCGTCCAGGGGCATGCCGTCCCTTGTCCGGCCTGCGGTGATCGGGAGCAGTTCCGTCATATCTACTCCAGGGAAAAAGGCTGGAATTTCTGGGGCTGCAAGGCCTGCGGGGCCACTTTCGCCGACGACAACGGCCGTCCCGGCCCCAGGCGTGAGAAGGCGGCTGCAGAGCAGACGGACTTCAGATGTGAGAAATGCGGACGCCCCCTGGAACACCTGAAAGGCACAAGGCGGGATGGCTCCGGGACATATGATTTTTTCGTCTGCTCCAGCAAAGAATGCGGGGCGAAATACGACAACCGGGAGGGCAGGCCCGCGGCGCACGAACGCCCTGCGCCGTCTGAGTATAAGTGCAAAAAATGCGGTAAGCCGCTCATTGCCCGGCCTACAAAAAACGGTGGCGTCTGGTATGGATGCTCCGGTTACCCGAAGTGCAAACAGCGGTACTGGGCGACCGATGACGGTGCCCCCGATTATGAAAACCCACCCAAAAACAAATAGGAGCAAGAATGTCCGGTTTTATGACTTCCACCACGGCTCTGAAAATCTTTGCAGCGCAGGTCGTCGCACCCGACGCAGATAATGTGCGGCAACATGTGTTTACACCAACGCCTAGGCCTGACGGCAAACGTATCGGCTGGGTTGGCCTCGGCGATCCGCTGGATCTGGATTTCAGCTTCGGCATAGACCATGGGCAGTTTATGGCCTTTTCTTTGCGGATAGACGAGCGCAAGCCTTCCGGCGCGGCTATCAAAATTCGCCTGGCTGAAGCCCTCAAAGAAGAAGCGGCCGCTAATGAGGGCAGGGTGCCGCGCAACCGCAAAAAAGAGTTAAAGGAGAGCATCACGGCCGCAGTCACGGCAAAAGCGGATTACATTCCGTCCCTCGCCGACTGCATTCTGGATGTGGACGCAAAACGCCTGTATGTGGCCACGACCTCGGAAAGCGTCCTGACCAGTCTGCTGGAACTGTTCCAGCAGACCTTCGGGGTTATGCCGACGCAACTCTTCCCGCAGGCGGATATGGCTGACGTCTTCGCTGGTCTTTTCCGCGAAAGTGCTACCCTTGACGGCACAGAGGTCTGCGCCAACGGCTGCTCTGTGACGCTGGCTACGCCGGAGCAGGCTGAGGACGCTGCCCAGGTCGCCGTTGTCAACAATGAAAGCGCCGTGGCCACGGCCCTGGAGGAAGGACTGCGGATTACGAAAATGGCCCTGGCGACCCGGAAGGATGGCGAGGAAACGTTTTTCACCTTGTCAGGGGACTTGGCCATCACTGGCCTGAAGCTGCCCAAGGGCGAAAAGGGCGATGAAGACGCCACATTCCTGCTTAAAGCCGATACTTGCGCGCAGGTGGCCAGCATCGTTGAAGCCCTGAGCAAATAACCCAAGGGCCGGCCGGCGGAACCGGCCGGCCCTGTCTTTTTCCTGGAGGGCATCATGCTCCGTCGCATTGCGCCGCTGTTTTTCTGGCTTTTTTTGCTGCCAATCTTCTGCGCGCCGGTCCACGGCGCGGACGCCACCAGTTTCGACCCGACTCTTGTGACGGTCAAAGCAAATGGGACGAGCAGCATCCCTGTCGGCACGATAATCTCTTGGCCGGTGGCCCAAAATCCGTCTGATTGGCAAAATTCGGACGGCACATATAACTGGCTGGAATGTAATGGACAAAGTATCTCAGCGTCAGTTTACCCGGAACTGTCCGCGCTTGTAGGCTCCGCCGTGCCCGATCTGCGAGGACTATTCCTCAGGGGCCTGGGAGGAAACTCGGCAGGCCTGTTGGAGGTTCAAGATATGATGATTCAATCGCATCGTCATAGAATTAAATATCCTGCAGCAACAAGCTATGCTGGTGGGCCAGGTTTTCCTGGGACAGGCCCAGGGGTTGCTCTTTTTACAAACTATGAAGGAGGCACAGAAACACGCCCTGTGAACATGGCCGTGCGCTACCTCGTCCGGGCCCGGCCATGAACGCCCTGGCGCGCCCGCCAGCGCGTACCCGGAACTGTTTGCGCTTGTAGGCTCCGTCGTGCCCGATCTGCGAGGACTTTTTTTGCGCGGGCACGGCTCTCAGTCCCACACCCAGAACAACGGCACGAAAGTTGGCGTGACCGAGACCCTGCACAGTTCCGGTGAGCTCGGCCAAGTGCAGGGGGATGGAAATAGAAGATTTACCGGCATGATTGGACCATCAATTAACGCAGGATCTGGTGGCATAGTTTATGGCGGCGAGAATTCTGGATATTGGGTTATGGGTGCAGCTCATTTTTCTA
Organism: Desulfovibrio legallii; assembly: GCF_900102485.1. Classification (NCBI taxonomy): domain Bacteria; kingdom Pseudomonadati; phylum Thermodesulfobacteriota; class Desulfovibrionia; order Desulfovibrionales; family Desulfovibrionaceae; genus Desulfovibrio; species Desulfovibrio legallii. Next base: position 4,177 of record NZ_FNBX01000021.1, read on the forward strand.
CTGCTTATAATTACATTGATTCCGTTCGTGTCCTCCCCACAGCCAACGAAAACCGTCCGGTAAACATGGCCGTGCGGTATCTCGTCCGCGCGCTCCCGTAGCCCCTCTCGCAGCCCTCCCGCGCGTACCCGGAACTGTCCGCGCTTTTGAGTCCGATCTTCGGCTCCGCCGTGCCCGATCTGCGAGGACTTTTTTTGCGCGGCCTGGGGGGGAACAGCGCAGCGCTAGGTGAATACCAGCACTATGAGATACAGGCCCATCACCATACATATCAATGGCGGTGGGTCTGGGCGAGGGCAACGATAATGATGTTTCGCGTATGGGACCAGGTAGCGGGCACTCATCGAAAACAGACGACGAAGGAGGCGTGGAAACACGCCCAATGAATCGTGCTGTACGGTATTTGATCCGAATCAAGCAAGAAATGAAGTTACAAATAAAAAAAATATTATATTAATATTTTCTTCTGATAAAAATTTAGAGATAAAAAGTTATAGAGACTCGACAGAAGCTCTGAGGTATTTATTTGAACTTGAAAAACAATTTCCAGATAAAGATATTGTCCTTGTGAAAGCGGACACTAATGAGGAAATACAGTTAGCTTTCCGCAGCTACTTCTCGGATGCGAAAGATTTTTTGGATTTAATAGAGGGCGCATGCACAAAGTTAAGTGGCCATGTGAGGTGCGGTAGTCGCGACTAGGCTATTAAATTGCTCTGCCCCCGGTTTGGCTCTTGCTGCCGCTGCTGGCGGAATTGGGGTCGTTCAATGCTATTCCCGTCCAGCTTGGTCAGTTCGCTCTGCCTGATGCCCCACCTGGCGGCCGCATAGGCCAAACCCTCGTTCCTGGCATCGGGACTGAAGCTGATATGCTTCCCCGTATCGCAGATTTTCCTTCCACCAGGCAAGGTAAAGACGATGCTGCCGTGCTTGGTGATTTTCGAGGTGGAGCCTGGGACTAGGCTCTCCATCAGGGCAATGCCGATGAGCCTGTTTTTCGTTCTGCCGGAAAGTTCTGCGTTTTCCAGGATGGCCGTTTTCCTAGCCAAGTATGCCGCACGGTCTTTCATGCGCCTAGGCAGAACCTCCGGCGTTGTTTTTTCTTTCCTGGACCGCAGGACGGCCAGCGCTGTTTCATCGCCCTGGGCGGCTTTCTGGCGCAAAAAATCAAGCCAGTTCCCTGTTCCTCGCGCCATACGCGCCGCATGTACTTCTTCGGCCTCATACTGGCGGGCCATTTTCATGAGGTTGGCGCGTGTCCTGCGCGCGATGGGTCTGCGTTGCAATTCTGTGCGCTTCCGCTCCCACTTCTGGCGTATTTCATCCACGGCCATCTTCTGGACCAGCCGCTGTTCTTGAAATTCTTCCCACAGCCTGTTCCGGTTGGGCGCTTTCTGCAGTGGGGCAGCGCCATAATGTTGCTCACTTTCCGGCATCTTGCCATGGGGTGGGCGGAATGCCCCGAACCGCGCCTCCAGCTTTTTCAGGGACAAATCCCTATGCACGGCGCTGGCCTTGGTCATCTGGCGGCCGTGCCGGTTTTTTATCACGAGTCCGGCCCCTCGCGGCTTCAGCTCAAGTCCGTGGCGGGCAAAAGCCTGGTGCACGTCTTCCCACGAACGAGCGGTCTCTAGTGCAGCCAAGATGCTCTCTCCTTGTTCCTGGGAAAAGCCTTCAAAGGACTGCCGACCGGAATGCGCCTCCACAGATGCGGCCCTGTCGCCCAGCGTCTGCTCCTGGGCCTGCTCGCGCCCTGGGTCGATGACCAGGCCGTATTCCTGCTCCAGCTCACGGCACAGTTTGTCGCGTTTGATGTAATCGCGCCAAGGCTCCACCCGCGTCAGCTTTTCAGGGTGGATGAGGTTGTAGGCGACATGCATATGGATGTTGTCAGTGTTGACGTGGACGCCGCAGTGGCGCTGATGGTCGGCAAGCCCAAGGGCTTCGGCGAAGCGCTCTTCAATGGCCTTGAACTTTTCCGGCGTGAGGACGCCTTCATCCTCCGGGCGGAAGCTGACAACCAGGTGATAGGTTTTGACGCCCTGGCTGCGGGTGTTAAGTGCCTGGGTGTCGGCCACTTCCTGCATGGCCAGTTCGTAATCATCCCCTGCCCAACAACCGGCGCACCAGCTAACCAGAGATTTCTCGCCCTGATGGCTGGCATCGGCGATGTAGCTGGCAAGACGACCGTAATTGTCGTTCCCGGCCTGACAGTGGATGCGTTTGCTGATCATAGCGCGCGAATTTTTGCTTTCAGACTTGCTTGAAGCTGATCCAGCCGGTGGAGCAGGCTGTGTATCTGCTCCCTGCTGCCGCCCGCCGCCAAACTTTGCTTCAGCAGACCGCCCAGCCGTCCAAGGTCGGCGTTGACCTTCAGCAGCTCTCTTCGGGCCTGCTGGTCTTCGCGGCTCTCCACCCTGCAGCCCAGACACACGCGCCTGGTAAACTCTGAAAGTGTCAGCCCGGCCCGGTTGCTGAACTCCATAATAAGAGCGAACTCTCCCGCCGTGACATATGACTTCAGTATGCAAGTCCGCTTGGGCCTTGCTGCCTTGGCTGCCTTGTCTGGCGTCATTAAATGAACCTCATCCTGTCAGGAGAAATAGTTCTCCCGACTATTCCGCGAAAAACAGCAAAAATCGCTTTAGTTACGGCTGTCTCCGTAGTTATTTCTTCCAGGTTGCTGATGTTGCAGGAATTGCAGACGTAGTTAGTAACGGCCTGCTTCGAGTAATCAAGACTGATATACGCCCATAAATCAAGCAAACCGGAAATGACGGCAATGCCGTCGGGAGCCTCCGCCACTTTCCTGTCCGCCGCATCGACATCGTTCCGGATGACAAATATTTTCTTCCAGAGAAAAGTAAAAGCTGCATAAAAGGAATCCTTCTGCAGGTCTTCCAGCCTCCTGGCTTGCATGGCCACGAGCAAATCTTGCACCACATTCTCTTCTGCTGTCTTTTCGACATAGGCCACCATGCGAATCAGCCCCTTGAGAGCCTCTATTTGCCGGACAGTGAGCTTTTTTCCAGCAGAGAACAGAGTCCACTGTGCGGGCTTTGCATCCTGAATTTTTTGAAAATCGGGGCCAGCAGACTCCGTGACTTCCTGCCTCTTCAGCAATGCTACCTCCATTGCATTGAAAGCCTCCAGGAACTTCTCTTTCCATGCCGCCGCCTTTTTGCCGGTAAAGCCCATGGCCAGAAAAGCGAAGCCGTCGCGGGTCAGACGGTAGGCAGGGAATTCACGTTTAGCTCCACTGCCGATTTCCGCCTCATAGACCATTGGCTGAAAATTGAGCCGATGGAACTCTGGTGAGCACTCCAGATTTTCAATGGCCTGAAGCACGTTTTTGTGCTCTTTCTCGAACGCCTCAGCGATGATCAGCGACGTGGTAAACATTTCGTCATCATCAATCTGCACAATATTTTCAAATGGTTGAGTGGAGATTGCCTGCGTGTTGTTCTGACTGCCTTCCATTGCTTTCTCCTTTGTTTTTTAGCGTTGAGCCGAAGGCGAATAAGCAAGCCACCCCCGGCGATTGAGGGGGCAGGACGTAAAGTGTGGTACCACTTTACCTGTCCTGCCCTCTTTGTTTTGTTTTCAGCTATAGCATACTCATGTAATTTTACAACAATCTATTACATATTTCATAGAATGTCATAGAATGTCATAGAATGTAATTGATGAATGTTGCAAAAAATGTGTTATTGCGATGAGTTATATAATGATTAGAGTAGCGGAAGAACGGAGACGGCCTGCATCCCCTGATCAGGAGCGAGGTGGGCATAGCGCATGGTCATGCGGATGTCTTTATGACCAAGCAGACGGCTCACGAGCGCGAGCGGCGTGCCGTTCTGAACAAGCCACGATGCGAACGTGTGGCGAAGCGTATGAAAGCAGACTTTTTCTCGGCGGTCGTTTACTCCATGATTAAAACCGCAGGCCTCAACAGCTTCTTGAAACATGTAGTATTTGGTCTGGGCCTGCGCCAATGAACATGAAGATCTTGGGGCAAAGTATTTTTCCGCTATACGCAGCGCTGGTGGATTGAGTGAGAGATAGATCGACTAAGATTGTTTTTTGTGTCGACAGCCTTTGCAATATTGTGCTGTAAATCGACATGGTAGGATTGCAGAGCATAAATTTCATTGGCCCGCATCCCACCGCCCGGGCTTCTTGCGCCGGAGCTCAGATTTTTAGGAGCTGATCATGTCCAGACAAAGAGTAAACTTGCCCTATGACCGCGCCGCAGATGGCGCGCGCGTGAATGTGATGCGTGCTGCGGAAATGCTGAGCTGCTCACGTTCGTGGGTCTACAAGCTGATTGAAGCCGGACACCTCAAGGCTTTCAGCATCGGCAGCCGCAAGGGCTTGCAGATTACCGTGCGTAGCCTTGAGGGGTATTTGACGAAGCAGGCAGTGACGAATTAAATAAAATCAGAGAGCTATGCTTAAAACAAAAACTAGTCTGAGGCATTGGTTGCGAAATCATAGGCAATTGCATATCTTACTTATCCATGCTAGGAGTTCATTACACAAATAAAATAATTTTTGATGACAAATAGGAGTGACGAGCATGAGAGATAAATTTGAATTCTTGTCCAATATTCCTGTTTCAAACATTCAGCTTGATACAAATAATTTCCGTATTGGCACAGCTGCAAGTCAACGTGAATGCATTGGATTGATGTTTGTAGATAAAAGAGCAGAACATATTATATCTCTTGCAAAAGATATCGCTGACCGTGGGCTATCACCGAATCCCATAGTGGTTGTAAAAAATGAGAAAGGTGGATTTACTGTAAAAGACGGAAACAGAAGAGTCACCGCCCTCAAGCTTTTAAATAATCCTGCTGAAGCACCGGATAATTATAGGGCAACATTTTCAGCTCTTTCAGAAAATGCAAACACTAAAATTAGCGACTCTATAAGCTGCTATCTCACAGATGAAGAGACAGCACTTTCATTTATGGAACTTTCCCACCTTGGTTTTCAGGGCGGCATTGGGCAAATCAAATGGGGATCAAATGAGAAAGATAATCTCAATGAATATAAGGGGATAAAGCTTCAAAATAATGTTGCAAGATCAGTATTAGCATATCTCAAAAATATAGGAATTTCTGACATTGATAAAGCCAAAATCACAATCTTTCAACGTCTTTTCCAAGACAAAGAAGTTCGAGACCTTATTGGAATAAAATGGGAAAATGAAACACTTTCGTTTAATGCAGACGAAAAATCAGTTGCAAACATACTCACCGAAATATTTTACGACTTTACAGAACGTGGAAGCACTACCCTTAAAATTTTTACAGCCAAAGACAGACTCGAGTACATTAATGAACTTTTTGCTAGAGGGGTCGCCAAACCTCAGCTAGCATTAAGCAGTGAAGATGGATCCAGCTCAAATCAAAGCGCATCAGAGCAAGGCAAACCACCTAGCACAACTGAACCGAACGAAGCTGCTAAGCCAAGTAAGCCATTGCAGACACCAGACAGCGCTGTCTGCCCGGCTAGAAATCCCTCATGGGATAGAAAATGGCTGATTCCCAAGCGTTGTCGCCTGGGAATACCTAAGTCTGCCACAAAGGCGTCAAATATCGCTCATGAGTTATCCCATGGAATTGGAGTCAAAAAGGCCCCCAACGGTGCTGCGGTATTACTACGACTGCTAATCGAATTTTCAATTGATAATTACATAACAAATCATTCACTGGTTATTCCAAAAGGCAAAGATATGCTATACGTTAAGGCCATTAGAATTGCAGAAAACCTATTAGATGACAGCAAGATAAATAAAAAAGAATTCGAAGATTTGTCCAAGATTAGCCAAAGTGATGACATATTTTCAGCACACACACTGAATGCGTGGGTGCACCATTCTCATTACTCGCCAGATCCCCAAAGTCTATGTATATTTTGGGATAATATTGAAAAATTCATCAAACTTTGTTGGACAAAATAGCTGGCCAGAATTAGACCGCTGTGGTAGTTTTTTGGGACTGGAGGAAGCCCCAATGGCATTTTACACACCGCTACGGTACCCCGGCGGCAAGGGTAAACTTGCCCCATTCATTCAAGACATATACACCGCCAACAATTTGAGCGACGGCACATACGTTGAACCGTATGCAGGCGGTGCTGCCGTAGCCTTGAAGCTTTTACTGGAAGGATACGCTTGGAACATCGTCATCAACGACATTGATAAGCGTGTGTTTGCTTTTTGGTGGTGCGCCCTCAACAATACTGATGGGTTGTGCCAGAAGATACGAGACTGCCGCGTTGACATGGAAACATGGCATAAGCAAAAAGAAATTTATACGAATTTCGAAAATTACTCCATCGAGGAACTTGGTTTTGCAACTTTTTTCCTGAACAGGACAAATCGCTCTGGTATTCTTTGCGGTGGTGTAATTGGTGGAAAAAATCAGACTGGCAATTTTAAAATAGATGCAAGATTTAACAAAAACAATCTTATTTCAAGAATACAGCTAATTGCAAAGTACAAATGCAGAATTAAACTTTACAACAAAGACGCTCTGCAACTAATGCAGGAATTAAGTCCTACATTTGATGACAAGACATTGGTATATTTTGACCCACCTTATTATGCTAAGGGGAAAATGTTATACCAAAACTTTTATACACCAGAAGACCATAGAGCACTTGCCCAGTTCATCAAAAGCTCTAGTCATCCATGGATTGTCACATATGACAATATCGAAGAGATTAAAGATTTATATGATGGTGAAAATAGCGTAGAATTTGATATTTCATACTATGCAAATATGGAACGACCACGCGGAAAAGAAATTATGTTTTTTAGTAACATTAATATTCCATGCCAGCCATATACCCGTAAAGCTGATTTAACGAGAATAGCTATCTGATAAATTTATGCCTACAATTAGTTTTCCTTAATGTATTGAAAATTTGATATATAAAAGAAGCGCGGCAGTAATCCACTGCCGCGCTTCTTTATTTAGTCGGTCCTTAAAAATTGAATTTAGCCGGTAATCCCCCTGAGGGCTCCCCCTGATCATGAATACTCTTCTGGACCGCACAGCATTCAGGCGTCCGGCACAAAAAGCGTCCCTGTTTTTTACTCTGGGCCCCTTCTGGCCATTACCGCGCCCGCGGCACGGCCGCAGTGACCAAGGGCGGTGCAAAGGCCGCGCCCCGGCGGGGCCAGATAAAAAATTAGACTAGGGGAAGAACGGAAACTGCTTGCATCCCCTGATCGGGAGCTAGGTGGGCATAACGCATGGTCATGCGGATGTCCTTATGGCCAAGCAGACGACTGACGAGAGCGAGCGGCGTGCCGTTTTGTACAAGCCACGATGCAAATGTGTGCCTAAGTGTGTGGAAGCAGACTTTTTCTCGACGGTCATTTACTCCACGGTTAAAGCCGCACGCCTCGACAGCTTCCTGAAAAATATAATATTTTGTCTGAGCCTGTGCTAATGACTGTGAAGATTTGGGGGCAAAGTATTTTTCCGCTACGTGCAGTGCCGGGGGATTAAGCGGGATAGAGCGATTGAGATTGTTTTTTGTGTCGACAGCCTTTGCAATCTTGTGCTGTAAATCGACATGGTAGGATTGCAGAGCATAAATTTCACTGGCCCGCATCCCTGTGTTCAAGGCAAAAAGCCCGACATCGTGCCAGACTTCGGAACGTGCCTGAAGGTTTTCAAGAAGAAGTTTCGCTTCGCCGGGCGAAAGGAAACGCAACCGGCGGTTGTCGAATTTAGGCATCCGGAACACCGGCACAGGGCCAGGATAAAGCTCCCACTCCACGGCACGACGCATGACACGCCGAAGCAGGGAAAGACAATGAGCTACGGACTGCGGGCTCAAATTTTTGCTTTCAAGGCAATTTCGTAGTTGCACAATTTGCAAATTTTTGATTTTATCGAGGGGAAGCCGACCGAGGACAGGGGCGATATGGTTATTCCACCGCCCGACCTCCGTGGAAAGCTGTTTTGGCGTCGAAAGCACAAATTTGCGATAACATTCAAAGGCATCATTGAGTTTCATGTCGATCCTCCTTTGCCATAACGTATCGACATAAATCTAAAAATGCCTTTTGGAGGAACGATGGCGGCCTCTCAAGCCGCTAAGACGGGTTCAAATCCCGTTGGTGACGCCAGAAAGCTCCTCCACCTCTTTGGCTGGAGTAAAATACCTTCACCCTGGAAAGCTGTTGCGCTCCAGGGTGAAGGTATTTTATTCTATTTGCCGCCTGCCCCGGTCTTTGAGGTAGAGCCCCTATTGGCCCCTTCTGGCCATTACCGTTTCCACGGCACGGCCGTAGCGGCCAGGGGCGGCGCAAAGGCCGCGCCCCGGCGGGGCCAGCTGACCAGGACGGCGCCATAGCGCCCTGTATCCAGGAGCGGAATATTCCGCTCCTGCAGCCAGGCGCGCAGCCGACGCCCCGGATAGCCGTAGCGGTTCTCAAAACCGCAGGCGGCCAGAACCAACTGCGGTTGCACAGCCTTGTAGAAGGCGCTCAGGAAGCTGCCGTCCGAACCGTGGTGCGGCGCTACCAGCACCTGCGCCCGCAAATCCCGTCCGGAACGCAGCAGGCGGCGCAGTACCGGCTTTTCCGCATCGCCGGTAAAGAGGGCCAGTCCGCGCCCACCACAAGTGAGCCGGGCCACCACGGAGGCGTCGTTGCCGGAATAGACAGCGGCCGCGTCCGCCGCGTCACGCGGGGGATGCAGGATTTCCAGCCGCAGATGCAAGGCCGGATCGCCCAGCAGCAGCACATCCCCATCGGCCAGCGCACGCGCGCCGCATTCCTGCCGGACGGCGCTCCAGCGCGCGCCGCGTTCCCCTTTGTGTTCCCTGCCGTTGTCCAGCAGCAGCGGCACGTCCATAACGTTAAGGACATGCAGAAGACCGCCCATGTGGTCCACATCGGGGTGGCTGTTGCACACGGCCGCCAGACGCGGCGCATCGTTGGTCGTGAGCGCGGGGGTCACCAGGGCCTTGCCCGGATCAAAGCGGGGCGAAAAGCTGCCGCCGCCGTCCAGCAGCAGGCGGATGTGCCCGGGCAGGCGCAGGGCCAGGGCTTCTCCTTGCCCTACGTCCAGCATCTGCAGGCTGATGTCCGGGCTCGTCCGGGCTTGCAGCCGCAGCAGCGGCCCCACGCAGAGCAGCGCTGCGCCCAGAACCAGCAACCGTTGAGCCGCAAGGGGCAAGCGGGGCCTCCCGGCCTTGCTGGCCAGAGCTGTGAGCAGAGCGGCAAAGGCGGGCAGGGCCGTCCAGTGGGGCCGCAGCAGGGCGGGATTTTGCAGCAGCTCTGCGCGGGCCAGCCAGTCCAGCCCATCCGCCAGCGCCGTACAGGGCAGCGCGGCCAGCTCCAGCACCAGGCGCGCCGCGTCCGTCCAGCCCAGGGCGGCCAGCGCCAGCCCCGCAACGGCGGCGGGCAGCACCAGCAAGTCCGCTACAGGCAGCCAGAGTACGTTCAAGGCGAACCACTGGCCCGCATTGCCGAACAGCAGAATGTTCAATGGCAACAGGGCCGCCTGAATTCCCAGTGAGACAAGAAAAACCTGCGCCAGCGGCCGCGCCGCCCGTAAGAACAGCGCCTTCCCTGAGCGCGCGGCCCCAGGTTTTACAGAGGCTTCCGGCAAAAGAACGCGCAGCCAGGGCAGACCCATACCGATGGCGGCCACACAGAGAACGGAAAGTTGCAGCCCCGTATCCAGCACGCTCAAGGGCGCGGCCAGGGTGATGCAGAGCAGGGCGGCGCAGAGCGCGTCCAGCGTTGTGCACAGGCGGCCGCGCAGCAGCCAGAAGGCCAGCGCCAGCAGCATGACGGCGGCCCGAAGCAGCGAAGGCGGCGCATTGCCCAGCCAGAGGTAGACCAAGGCGGGCGGCAGGCTGGCCCAGAGCGCCAGCACGGCGCGCGGTCGGCGCAGGTAGAGCCCGGGGTGCAGGCGGGCGGCCGCCAGCACGCAGAGCAGGCCTACCAGCCCGGCCACGGCCAGATGCTGCCCCGAAAGCGCCAGGCTGTGCGTCAGTGTGGCGGCGGAAAAATTGTCGAGCGTGGCCTGGGTCAGATAACGGCGGTCGCCGAAAAGCAGGGCCAGGAGGATGGCCCTGCCCTGGGGAACGTCCTGGGCCTCTGCGGCGGATTGTTCTGCAGCGGCGCGGAAGGCCACGGCGGGCAAGGGGGCTTCCGGCTGCGGTCTGCGGACGGCTTGCCCTGTCTGTGGCGGGAGGTCGGGGAGGGGCAGGCCCAGGGCGGTGCAAAAATCCCTGCGCAGGTTCTCGCGCCAGAGGGCCGAGGCAGAGGGCTCCCCCAACAGCTCCGGTTCGTGCGCCGCCCCTTTGCTCCACAGCCGCCAGCGGACGCCCTGGGCCGCCCACCACAGGCCCCAATCGGCAAGGCCGGGATTGCGAAAGCCCTGCATGGGCAAAGGACGCCGGGTAAGGCAAACGGTCTGCCCCGGCAAGGGGGTCCAAAGCGGCGCTTCCCAGGTCCAGGCCGTCAGGCCTGGCAAGGGGGCGGCCGCAGCAGGGGCCGGAGCGGCGGGCCGCACAGCGCCAAGCAGCAGGCGCAGCCGATTGTCGGGCAGGCCCTGCACTTCCCGCACTCTGCCGCACAGGCGGGGAGGCGGTGCGGTCTGGGCCCAGGGGGACGGCGCAGGTGTAGAGGCATCCCAAAGGGGCCGCAGGCCGCCGTAGAGTTGCACATGGGCCACGCAAAAGCCCGTCGCAAAAAGGAGCGCTGCCGCGGCCAGGCGCAAAGGCCTCCACAGCCGCGCGTCAGCCGCGAGAAAGACCAGAAGGCAACACGCAGCCTGCCGCGGCCATACCGCCGCCAGAAGCCCCCCTGTCCAGACGACCAGAAAGCTCTGCCAGAGCAAGGGGGCTTGCAGCGGGGGATGGCGCATGACGGGACCAGCCTCACCGCGCCGATCGGGTGCGCTTGGGGCTCACAGCGGGCCTAGCGGGGCAGCAGATCCGCGTAATCCTGACTTTTGATGTAACGGCGCACAAAGGCCAGGCCGGTTTTTCGATCGCCGGTGAAGGTGGTGACCATGAAGACGTCGCCGGAAGTAGCCACCCAGGCCTGACCGGGCAGTTTCTGCTCCGTAAAGGTGAAGCTGTACTGCCCGTTGCGCTCCACTGGAGGCCGGGGCGCTTTAAACTGATCCGCAAACAGGGCCGCAATGGTTTTGGCGTCGGCTCCGCCGCTGGGGCCAATGACAAAGCGCACGGTGGTGGTGCCGGCGGCATTGGTAAAAATGGCGGTGGTGGCACCCTGACTTTCCGCAGGCGCCATGACAACCCGCCAGCTTTCCGGAATATCGGCGGTGAAGTACCTGGTGGTCACCTGTTCGGCCAGGGCTGGCGCGGCCAGGGCCAGCAAAAGCATTACGGCCGCGAGACGTTTACCCATAGACGTTTCCCCCACAAAAGAAACAGCCTGGAGCGCAACTCCCCCCCCGGACGGCAAGAAGCCCGCCCCGGCAGGGCAGGCTTCTTGTATGCAATGCGCCGACAAAACACAATGCCCCGGCGCGGCCTTGTCACGCGCCGCGCAGGGCCTGCTCCAGATCTGCGATCAGGTCGTCCTTGTGTTCTATGCCGATGGAAAGACGCACAGTATTGGGCAGGATGCCGGCCGCGGCCTGTTCCGTCGGCGACATCTGAGCGTGGGTGGTGGAAGCCGGATGGATGACCAGGGATTTGGCGTCCGCCACGTTGGCCAGCAGGGAAAAAATCCGCATCCGGTCAATGCAGGCGCGGGCCGCTGCCGCGCCGCCTTTGATCTCAAAGGTGAAGATGGAGCCGCCCCCCTTGGGGAAATAACGCAGGTAGCGGTCATGGCTTGGGCTTTCCGACCGGGAAGGGTGGTTGACGCGCTCCACACGCGGATGCCCGGCCAGAAAATCCACCACTGCCAGGGCGTTCTCTACATGTCGCTCCACCCGCAGCGAGAGGGTTTCCAGCCCTTGCAAAAGCAAAAAGGCGTGCAGCGGCGCAAGACAGGCCCCCAGGTCGCGCAGCAGAATGGCCCTGGCCCGAACCGCAAAGGCGGCCGGGCCGGCGGCGGCGCAAAACTGCAGGCCGTGGTAGGCCGGATCCGGCTCGCAGAACTGGGGGAAACGCCCGGAGGCCTGCCAGTCAAACCGGCCGCCGTCCACAATGACGCCGCCCAGAGCCGCGCCGTGGCCGCCCAGAAACTTGGTGGCCGAATGCACCACAATGTCCGCCCCGTGCTCCAGGGGGCGCAGCAGCCAAGGCGTGGCGAAGGTATTGTCCACCACCAGCGGGATGCCGTGGGCGTGCGCCAGGGTGGCCAGGCCCTCCAGATCGGGGATGTTGCTGTGGGGGTTGCCCATGCTTTCCACAAAAATGGCCTTGGTGTTGGGCCGCAGAGCCTGCGCAAAGGTTTCCGGCTTATCCGGATCCGCAAAGGTGGTTGTGACGCCCCAGGCGGGCAGCGTGTGGGCCAGAAGGCTGTACGTGCCGCCGTAGATGGTTTTGGCCGCCACCAGATGATCTCCGGCGCGGGCCAGGTTCTGCAGGGCGTAGCTTACGGCCGCCGCGCCGCTGGCGGTGGCCAGCGCGGCCACGCCCCCTTCCAGGGCCGCCACGCGGCGCTCAAAGGCGTCCACCGTAGGGTTGGTCAGCCGGCTGTAAATATTGCCCGCTTCTGTAAGGTTGAAGCGGGCCTCAGCCTGGGCGCAGTCGGCAAAAACGTAAGAGGTGGTCTGGTAGACGGGCACGGCGCGCGCGCCCGATGCCGGGTCCGGGGTTTCCTGCCCGGCGTGAACCTGCAGGGTTTCAAAATGCCACTGGGTGTTGGAAGTCATGGTGCATACCTCATGGCCGCGCGGGCGGCTATTACTTACTAAAAAGATAAGAAATAGTGCCCCAGCGCGCCAGGGTCTGTCAAGCACGTTTCTACAGGGCCGCGCTTGCAGCTCCGGCGCGGCGGCGTTAAAATATCGGCAACGGCGGCGTGCGGGGGCTGCGCTTTTGGGCGGAGCCGCACGCACGGGTTTGTGCCGTGAATCTTTTTGCCGGGCGCGTATTGCGGATACAACAGCGCCAGGGGGATGCGCATGCGGGCGGAAATTATCTCTGTGGGCACGGAGCTTTTGCTGGGGCACACCATTAATACGGATGCGGCCCATGTGGCGCGCGAGCTTTCCGCCCTGGGCGTGGACCTGTTGCAGGTTCAGACCTTGGGGGACAACGCCCCGCGCCTGGAGGCAGCCCTGCGGGAGGCCCTCGCCCGCGCGGAAATCGTTATCACCACCGGCGGCCTGGGCCCCACGGACGACGATCTGACCAAGGAAACTGTGGCCCGCGTGGCGGGCGTCCCGCTGGAAGAAGACGCCGACAGCCTGGCCCGCCTGCTGGAGTATTTCGGCAGCCGCCCCATGTCGGCCAATCAGCGCAAGCAGGCCTTGCTGCCGCGCGGGGCCACGGCCTTCCCCAATGCCGTGGGCACGGCCCCCGGCTGCGCCGTGCCCGTGGGGGAAGGGCGCTGGGCGCTCATGCTGCCCGGCCCCCCCTCGGAACTGCTGCCCATGCTGCAGGAAAGCGTCGTCCCCTTTCTGGCCGGCAGGGGCGGCGCGGTTATTGCGTCCTTTATGGTCCGCACCTTCGGCATGGGGGAGGGCGCGGCGGCTTTGCGCATTGCCGGGCTTACGGACGGAGCCAATCCCACGGCAGCCACCTATGCGGGCGACTGCGAAATGTTCGTGCGGATAACGGCCAAAGCGCCGGACGCGGCGGCCGCCCGCGCCCTGGCCCTGCCCGCGGTGGACGAGGTGCGGCGACGTCTGGGCCCTGTGGTCTACGGCGTCAATGTGGAGAGCCTGGAGGCCGTAGTCGTGGCGGAACTGGCCCGCCAGGGCAAAACCGTGGCCACGGCGGAATCCTGCACCGGCGGTCTGCTGGCCAAAAGGATCACGGACAGGCCGGGGTCTTCGCAGGTTTTCGGCTACGGCCTTGTGACCTATGCCAACGAAGCCAAGATGCGCCTTCTGGACGTGCCTGAGGCCATGCTGCGCGCCCACGGGGCCGTAAGCCCGGAAGTGGCCCGCACAATGGCGGAGCATGCGCGGCGCAACTACGGCACGGACTTCGGCCTGGGCATTACCGGCGTGGCCGGCCCGGACGGCGGCACGCCCGCCAAGCCCGTGGGCCTCGTCTATGTGGCCCTGAGCGACGGACAAAACGTCTGGCTGCGGATCATGCGGGCGCAGGGACGGTATCTGGGGCGGGAGCGCACCCGGCGGCTGGCCTCCAGCCACGCCCTGGACATGCTCCGCCGCCGCCTTACGGGGCTGCCTGTGGAAGGCGACTGGGCCCTGGAGGAAGGCGGCACGGCGGTGGGATAGGGCCTTCTGCCCAGCGGATGCCGGGGCGTCGGCGCAGACAGACGCCCGCCGCGGAAGCACAATCCTGCCTCCGCGTGGCTGCCCGCCGAAGTGCGCTGCCCTGGGAAAGGCGCCTTGGCAAGAGCTGCGCGGCTCTACTCCGCGCCGTCCGTTGCGTCCGCTTCGCCGGTCAGGCCGAATTCCGCAGGAATCTTCACATAAAAGATCTGCATCTTTTCCGCCCGGATGCGCTCGAACAACAAGCGGCAGTGCTCCGGGCTTACGGCCATAGTCACTTCCACGGGTTGCTCGCCGGTTTCAAAAAAGCGGGTGGTGCGGTACGCGCCGTCTCTGCCGTAGCCGCCTTGCGCGGCGCTTACGGTGGCCCCTTTGATGCCCAGCGCTCTGGCCGTGGCCAGCAGCCATTCCGCAACGCTCAGTGCGCCGTGGCTGCGCTCCTGCTGGGTGAAGAACACGATCTGATAGCCCTGCATTTTTGTCTCCCCGCGCTGCCGTCAGTGGGGCTGCGCGCATGTGGTCCGCCGTGCGGCCTCAGTGTCCTAAGGAACGGATCAGGCCCACTGTGCCCAATCCCAGAAAAAACAACAGCAAGGCCCCGCCCAGGTGGAGCAGGGCGGCCCCGGCGGCCATAAGCAAACGTTGTTCCTGCAGCAGCAGGCCCACTTCCGCCGTAAAGGTGGAAAAGGTCGTCAGCCCGCCCAGAAAGCCCGTGACCGCAAGGAGCCGCCAGTGGGGATCCAGGCCGGGCAGCGCGCTGAAAATGGCCGTGGCCAGGCCGATAAGGTACCCGCCAAGGCAATTGGCCGCCAGGGTGCCCAGGGGGATGGGCGGGAAAACGGCGTTGAGCCCCAGCCCCAACAGCCAGCGCAGGATGGCCCCCACCGAAGCCCCCACGCTGATGCACAACAGATTGCCGAACATGCGCGCCTCGCAGTCTCACATCGTTACAGGCCGGAATGGCCCCGTGCCGCGGGCCGCACCAGACAGACCAGCAGCAGCGCGGCCGCCAGCGAACAGCCCGCGGAAAACCGAAACGCCCAGGCCGGAGCGGCCGCGGCGTAAATGACGCCGAAAAGCGCGGACGCGGGCAAAAGCAGCAACCCTACCGTCAGATTGAACCAGCCGAAGGCGGCCCCACGTTTGCCCTGCGGCGCGAGATCCGCCACCAGCGCCTTTTCCACGCCTTCTGTTGCGCCCAGGAACAGACCGTAAAAAGCAAACAGCACAAACAGGGCGGGGAGGCTCTCCCCCACAAGGCTCATGCCCGCATAAAAGGCCCCGTAGGCCGCGTAGCCGCAGGCAAGAACGGTCGTGCGGCCCAGCCTGTCGGAAAGGGCGGACAAGGGGACGGAGCTCGCCGCGGCCACGGCGGAGACTGCAGCCCAGAGCAAGGGGATGTACACCGCCTGCACGCCAAGCTCGCCGGCGCGCAGCAGCAGGAACATATTGGAAGAATTGCCCAAGGTAAAGAGGGCGGCCGCCAGCAGGTATTTTTTGAACGCCGGGGGCAGCGCCCGCAGTTTCCAGTCAAATCCCGACGCAAGGGCCTGTCGCGGCCCCGAAGATTCGTGCAGCCCCAGCGAGAGGCAGAAGCAAAGGAGCGCCGGGGCCAGGGCCCAGCAGAAGATCTCGCGCAACGGAAGCCCCCAGGCCAGAAGGCCCCAGGCCGCCAAGGGGCCGAGAACCGCCCCCGCATTGTCCATGGCCCGGTGCAGGCCAAAGGCCAGCCCCCGCCGCTCGCTTGCGACGCAGGAGGCCAGCAAGGCGTCCCTGGGCGAGGTGCGCAGCCCTTTGCCCACGCGGTCGGCAAACCGCACCGCCAGCACCCAGAACCAGCTGGTTGCAAGGGCAATGAGCGGGCGACCGAATCCGGCTACGCCATAGCCGAACACGATCCATGGCTTTGTTCTGCCGGTTTTATCGACAAGCAGGCCGGAAAAAAGTTTCAGCAGGCTTGCCGTGGCCTCGGCTATGCCTTCAATAAGGCCAAGGGAGCGCGACCCCGCGCCCAATATGGACGTAAGGTAGAGGGGAATAAGCGGATAAAGCATTTCGCTGGCGCTGTCGTTGACAAGGCTGATCAGGCCCAGCAGCCAGACGTTGCGCGGAAGGCTGAACAAGGCTCGCAGCACGGCGCACCTCCAGAATGGCGGACGACACAAGGCTTAGTTACGCTGTTAAGCGCTGAAACGAGCGTTCCGCAAACTTCGAGAATGCACATTCTCAACGTTAATCTGCCCCGTTGCGCAAGCACAATAATCCCCTAGAAAGGGCAAGTAAAGCGGGGAGAGGTGGCTATTATGCGCCCAATGGGGGCTTACGGCTGCACAGGCGGTAGTAGAAAAGCAGAATATAGAGCGGCACCAGGTAGGCCGCGGCCATCAGGGCCTCTGTGGCGCTGAAAAATTCCATGCAGACAATCATCAGCAGCACATTGTTGATAACCCCGCAGGAGATGAGGAAGGCCAGCTTAAGCTGCCGGGGCATGCCGCGGGTGAGGGGCAGAGCGGCCAGGGTCATGAGCAGGCAAAGCAGGCAGGCCGCCAGCAGGGCGCGGAGCATAAAGGCCGGGGACTGGCGCAGCAATCCGCTGTAGGCGCTGAAAATGGCGCAGTTGGAAACCACCACGGCCCCGGTAAGCAGCGGGAACTGCGCGTTCAGAAGCGCGGTGCGCAGCCGGTGCAGGTGCACGCGGGTCAGGTGGGCAGCCGCAAAAGGCAGCAGGATGGTCAGCGCCAGGGAAAAGCTCATCTTCCCCAGATGCAGGTGCTCCGGCATGGCCAGGGGGGCGAGGCCCAGCAGACGCAGGCCCGCGTCCGTGCCGGACAACAGCAGCGGCAAGGTCAGAGGCAGGAGCAAAGAAGTGGCAATGTTGCCCACCAGGATGAGCGCCGTGTTGCCGCCCAGCATGAGCGAAAAGACCGCCGCCATAACGCCCACGGGCGCGGCCCCCAGCAGCAGCGCGCCCAGGGCGAACTGCGGCATGCAGATCCGAAACACGGCAAAACAGACCAGCGCCAGCAAAACAAGACGATAGACGGTAAGGCGGCAGAGGGGCCCCTTCATGGTGCGCAGCTGGGCCTGCAGATCTTCCAGCCCTACGGCCAAAAAGCTCATGTACAGCATGAAGATAAGCGTGGTGCGCGGCATGGCGGCCAAGGGCTCGGCCAGACCTGGCAGGGCCACGCCTGCGGCCATGGAGGCCAGCGAGGCCGTGACCATGATGATGTCCTGGGGATTCATAAAAAACCTTACGCGGGACCGCCGCAGGTTTGGGGCCGAGGGCGGCGTGGATCGCAAGCGGGGAATAACGGCTTGCGAGGACGTTGCTTTTTGTCCCTGTGGTATAGCGGCATTCACATAGTTATGTGAGCTACCTACACCTTTTCTATGCGGCGCACAACAAACGGCAGTCTGCGAATTTTGCGGGTAAACAGGCGGACATTCATACCCGCGCGTCTTGCCCAGACGGCGCAGCCAGCGAGCAGGCGGGCATAAACAGATTGTAATTGAACGGGATCGCGCCGGGAAATTTCTGCAGAAGGGGCCTTGGCGGTATCTGGGCATGTCCAGGGGGGAAGCAGAATAGCGTCGGCGCTGTCACGCCCTTGCAGCCGCGGCATCTTTTGAATGTGCCGCTCGCAAGGCCCGCGCCAGCGCCTGACCACGCGGGCCGCTACGAAATGTGCGAAAAACTCTGGTCGCTACCTGTGACTGCGCCTGACCAGACAATGCCCGCACGTTTTTTTCAAAAAAATGGCGAAGTCTCGATCCTCAGGCGCCATTTGAGCCTCCTGGGGCAATCAATGCGGATATCTCCGGACCGAATTTTCCGCAGGCAGGCATCAAGATTCATCCGGCCGCAGGGCCAAGGCGAAACAATTACGCAGATCCGGAAGGTTGCTCTGGGGCACGCCAGCGTCAAGGAATATATCTTCCCAGTGCTGCGTGATCGTGCCTTTGAGTTCGTCAATAATAGCCTGGGCCTCAGCGGATTGTATGCCAAAGTGTCTGCCGGCAGCCAGCAGATTGCTTAATGTGGCTTTTCGTCCTTCCGGTCCGATGCCGAGATGCAAGGATCGGGGGCTGTCGTCCATGACCGGCTGTGGCACCACGTCATAGGCCGGAGAGAGCGCCCAGCCGGAGCGGCCATTGGAGGCAGGTTGAAGCAGAAAGCCATGGTTGCGCAAATGGTCGTCAGAGTTATTGCACAGTGCATTGAATGCCATGCGTCGATAAAGTTCCCGCATGTCATGGTGGGTTGCAGGCGCTGAATAAAAATCACGCCGCATGCTGGTGGCTATATCCGCATAGGTTGCCGGAGAGTCTGGCTTTGCTGCGCCAATCAGCGTCATTGCCGAGACAAAGGGGATGCGATGGACCGTGTCCGCGAGGCGTTTTCTGTCAAAGCGTTCAACCAGCAGAATATCCCGGTTCCCCAGGACCGTAATCCTTTTTGTTGCGGCCACGGTTATGCCGCACAGCGTTGCCAGAGCCATGGTTGCATGCTCAATACGGCATGTTGGCCAGGCCTCGCGCTCCTTGCTGAATTTGGCAATCCAGAATTTTCCCTCAGATTCAAATGACGCCTTCGGCCTTGCCCCGCCGATTGAAGAGCCTCTGACGAAGAAGCGCCTGTATTGCGGCTCAAGCTGGTCTGCCTGCTCAACATCGTCGGTCGCCATGAGCATGCCTTGAAGATTCAGGTCGGCTCCCGGGAGGTTCATGGCCCATGGGGGGGTATCTGTGAATGGGGGCACCTTGGGGGCGCTGCTGAAACCCAGGGCCCCGATCCTGTCTGGCCCAGCGTAGAGCATGTAATCGAAATCTGAGAGTCTGGCTCCTGAACCCTCTGCAGCGATATCAAGCAGGTGACGCCCCCAGTCGTCAGGGCAGGCATCAAGGATACCGTTAAAAAGAGCCCCGCCAAGCGGGCCTTCGTAAGTGTGCTCACGCTGAAGCGGCAAGGATATGGGATCAACGGCCACGGCGTCAGCCCGCTCCAGATAGCGGTTGGAATACTCAAACAAGCATTGACTGAAACGGCCGTCCTGATAGTACCGGATGCGGCCAGCTACAACAAACTGCCCATCCATGTGCATATGCACATATGCCTCGCGCGCGATCATTGCCAGGCTCCTCAAAAATCGTATGAAATCTTTTCTGGGGCTTTCTTGCCCTCCAGACGTCTGCGCTCATGCGCAAGTCCGATCATGTCCGTTTCCATGGCCGCCACCGTATTGATGTCGTTTTCAAGTCCAAGTGTGAGCAGGGCCGTGATGAGCGTTCCCATGCTTGTACCTGGTGTCCCGCGTTCAAGCCGCTGCAGTGAGCCCACTGACACCATCATGAGCTTGGCCATGGCATGCAGGGTCAGACCCCGACGCTTTCGCGCCAGCTTGATTCTGCGGCCAAGCTCCTCAAGTTTCGTTTGAGCCGTCGGGGGTAAGGCCGTGATAGATGATGATTTTTTAGTCATAAATAATACTTTTTTGACATTTTTTATCAATATATAGCTAATTCAGCGCTGGTCAAGGGGAAACTTTTTACCTCCCCCAAATTGTGTGATGGGTCAGAAAGAACAAATAGCTGCTCGCAACATGGCAATTTACTTAGAATGACATGCTGGAGCAAACGCTGCCATAGTGAAAATATTGTCGCGCGTCGAAGAAGAGCCGCTGAACTGTTTTTGCCTGCGCAGGGCTTGCCTGCACGTCGCCATCGTAGGGATTGTATACGCAGTGGACTGGTCAAAACAGATGGACTTCACGGTCTGTCGGTTCAGTTTTGGGAATTCTACCCATAAACGCTACTTCTTTTTGGGAGGATTACCTGAGCACTGAAACGGATCGACTTCGACGCAACGCTGCGCGGGTTGAGTTCATTGCCTGCATGGATGAAATCGAGCGCTTTCTTGCTCAAGGTTTCGACAAAAAAATGGTCCATGCGCGACTTGTGGAAGAGGGACGCATTTCTATGGCCTATGTGACGTTCTGCAAGCTGATCGCCAAATCCGCCAGTAATGCCCTGCATGTAGCCAGTCTGTATCCGGCTTCCTCGCAAGCGCTCACTAGGCCCGGCAATTTGAGCACGCCTCAGTCTGGCCTTTCCCGGTCAAACGTTCCAAAAGTCGCCAAGGTGGACGGAGAGACATTTAAGGACCCAAAGTCCGTTGATCTCAACTCTGTTTTTTAAGAAGGAGTAAATCTTATGGGCACAATCCATTTTATCCAACAGGGTAAAGGCGGCGTTGGAAAGTCTGTCGTCGCCGTGATCCTGTATCAAACCCTGACCGCACTCGGCAAAGATGTCGCGGCATTTGACACTGATCCGGTTAACGCCACGCTGTCCAGCTATGCAGAGTTCGGCGTCACCAGCCTCGATATTCTGAAAAATGACAACATAGACGCTAGAGCCTTCGATCAGCTTCTTGACGAGCTATTTTATCTGCCGGAACAGATGCACGCCATTGTGGACAATGGCGCGTCCTCATTTGTCGCCCTTGGAGCCTATATCAAAGAAAACGCCTTGCTCTCCCTTCTCCGGGAACAAGGGCACCAAGTCTTTTTTCATACGGTGATCACTGGCGGACAGGCTCTTGGCGATACGCTTTCCGGTTTGAAGGTACTGGCGGAAGGCTTCCCGGATACTCCCATTGTGGTGTGGTTAAATCCGTACTTTGGAGAGATACAGAGAGACGGCAAAGGTTTTGAGCAATTCCAGATTTATCAGGATTTTTTCAGTCAATTTCAAGCGATCATCACGCTTCCACAAGGCAACAAGGCCACAATCGGCAAAGATTTGGAGGAGCTTTTTGCTAAACGGATGAGCTTTAAGGCCGGGATTGATTCCAGTTCATCCATTGCGGTGCGGTCCCGTCTGAATCGGTACTGGCAAAGCCTTATCGCCGTGGTCGAACAAGCCGGAATTGCGTAGGGGGGGACATGTCTGAACAAGAAGAAACACAAAATGCGGGTGCCGTTTCCCCGGCATTGCCGGACGGGATCGGCCTGACTCTTGACGATGTGCGGGCACTGTTGGCCAAAGAGCATGAAACCATCGTACCGAAAGACGATCCCATGCTCATGATCGTAACGCTGCTCAATGCCTACTTGGGCGAAGTGGACAAGCTCCATGCCCGGCATGGCAAGGCTCTGGCGGCGCTCATGGCGGGCAAAACGGACGCCTATGTCAAAGGAGTTCAGGGGGCCACGGATGCCTTGGCCGCGCAACTTTCCGCGTCCTCGGTTGAGGGCATCCGCAAAGTGTTTGCCGAACACGCGGGCCAACTGCAAAGCCTCAAAAGCGGCATGTGGTATGCTGCGGCCATTGTGGCAGTTTCGGCCCTGGTCAATGTAGCGGTGTTCGTACTGCGGGGGGTGCGGTGATGATGGCCACGGATGCAGGATTTCGGGAAACGCTGGCCTACAACTGCGGCCCGCTGTTCATGGATGCCCTGAAAAATCCTGAAGTGATTGAAATTATGTTGAACCCTGACGGGATGCTGTGGATCGAGCGGTACGGACAGGATCAGGAGCCTATCGGCACAATGGAGCCGGTACGGAGTCGGGCCGTGCTCTCCCTGGTGGCCAGTGCTCTGGATCTGACGGTCAACGATCACTCCCCGATCATCGAAGGGGAATTTCCGTTGGACGGGTCCAGGTTCGAGGCGACCTTTCCGCCCATTGTAAGCGCTCCGTCTTTTTCTCTCCGCAAAAAGGCCAGCAAGGTGATGAGCGTTGAAGACTACGTGGCGGATGGCGTTATCACGCCCGCCGTGGTGCCGTTCCTTGAACACGCTGTAGTGACTCGCAAAAACATCATGGTCGTAGGCGGCACGTCCAGCGGCAAAACAACCTTTGTCAACGCAATCATCCAGAGAATAGCCCTGCTCTGTCCCTCGCATCGGCTGCTTATTCTGGAAGACACGGCGGAACTGCAATCCCAAAGCCCGAACACGGTTTTTTTTCGTACCTCGCCACTGGCCGGGGTGGATATGCGGACTCTGGCCAAGGTTGCCATGCGTTATGCTCCCCGGCGTATTCTTATCGGTGAGGTGCGCGACTCTGCCGCCCTGGAACTGCTCAAACTGTGGAATACCGGACACCCTGGCGGCGTGGGCACGTTTCACGCGGACAGCGCGGAAGAGGCGCTGCCTCGCTTGGAAGAGCTTGTGGAGGAGGCTGGCTTAGGTTCCAAGCAAAAACTTATTGGAAGAGGTGTTGACGTGATCGTCTTTATGGAAAAAACGCCGGATAATCGCCGCCGTCTTTCCCAGATCATCAAAGTGCATGGATTCAATCCTAAAACGGAACAGTACGAAACGAGCAACGTCTATACTGTTTCCGCCGCATGAGAGGGCTATGGATACCACCAAAAGCAACACGGATATACGTTGCGGCAACTGTCATAGGTTGCTGGCACGGGGGGATGTGCAAGCCGGAGTTATAGAGCTTGTTTGCCCTCGTTGCAAAACCCGCCTGATCCTGCGGGCCTCGCGCCCCAACCTCGCGCCGCAAGACGGCCTCTACGGAGATCGTCATGCGCGTACATCTGAAGCCCTCCTCGAACAGCACTAAAGGCCGTTGGCTCCTTTTTTGCCTTCCGGCCTTGTGCCTTTGTCTCTTCCCTGAAATCGCCGCCGCCTCCGGGGGCATTACGGAATTTTCCAGCCCCTTGGAACGTGTGGTGAACACCATCACCGGCCCGGCTGGCAAGTGGATTTCGATCACCGCTATGGCGATCTGCGGGATCATATTCATCATGAACAAAGACGACATTTCCGGGGGCTTCAAGCTGCTGCTCGGCGTCGTTTTCGGAATTTCCTTTATCGCTTTCGCGTCGTCCATCGTCAATTCGGTGTTTTCCTTTTCCGGGGCGGTGCTGTGATGCGGACGCTGCCCATACATCAATCGTTGCATAGACACGCGCACGTACTCGGCGCGGAACGGGAACTGGTCATGACGGCCGGGCTGGTGGCACTGCTGGTCGGCGTGGGGGGCCTGACGGTCCTTTCCGGCGTGTCTGCCGTGGTCTTTTGGATGGTGGTCGTGTTCGCGCTGCGGCGCATGGCAAAGGCTGATCCGATCATGTCGCGGGTCTGGCTGCGGCATATCAAACAACAGGATTTTTACAGGGCCAAGTCCGGGCGCTGGCGGGAAGGGGGTTTCACATGCTGAAACTTGCCGACTTCCGCACAAAAGCCAAGGGGCTGCCGGACCTCCTTCCCTATGCCGCGCTAGTCGCGCCGGGTGTGGTCCTGAATAAAGACGGTTCCTTTTTGGGGGCTTGGGAAGTTCGAGGACAGGATACGGCCAGCGCCACACCGGACGAGTTGGCCTATCAGTCCGCGCAATTCAATAACGCGATCAAACTTCTGGGGACGGGGTGGATGCTGCATATGGACGCGATCCGCAGTCCACACGCGGCTTATCCGCCCCGTGAGGCAAGCCGTTTTCCCGATCCTGTCACGCAACTGATCGATGATGAGCGCCGGGAGTTTTTCGGTCGGGGCACCTGCTATAGCACAAACACGATCCTTTCCGTAACGTACAAGCCGGATTTCAACGCCACGCGGTTGGCTGGCGGAACGCAATCCGGCGCGGCCTCTGCCGGAGTGTTGGACAAGGGGCTTGCCCACTTTGAAAATATCCTGGAAGAATTGGAAGATGCCCTGTCCGCCGTGCTCCATCTGGAACGCCTGGGCGAGTATGACGCCTTTGATCCAGACGGAAACGCCTACCGGCAATCAGACGTGCTTTCTCATCTGCAACATTGTTTGACGGGCGATCTGCATCCTGTCCGAGTGCCGGATACGCCCATGTACTTGGACGCCATACTTGCCAGTGAAGAACTTGTGGGCGGAATTGTGCCGCGCTTGGGTTCCCGGCATTTGGCCATGTTGTCCATAGACGGTTTGCCGCAAGAATCATGGCCCGCCATGCTGGCGGCACTGGATGGCCTCCCGCTCTCGTATCGCTGGTCCAGTCGTTTTATTTGTCTGGATCAATTTGATGCTGTGGCGGAAATCAATTCGTACCGGAAGGGATGGCGGCAACAGGTTTACAGGTTTCTCGATCAATTCCTGAATAACCCGAACGCGCGGGCGAACCGGGACGCTCTGCTTATGGCCGAAGATGCGGAACAGGCCATGACGGAAGTACAGGGGGGGTATGTGGGCGCGGGCTATCTTACGTCCTGCGTCGTGCTCATGCACGAAAACCGGGAGACGTTGCAGGATTGGGCGCGGGAACTGCGGCGCACGGTACAAACGCTCGGTTTCGGCTGCCGGATTGAAACGATCAATGCCCTGGAAACCTGGTTGGGCAGTATTCCGGGCAACAGTTTTTCAAATCTGCGGCGGCCTCTCCTGTCCACGTTGAACCTTGCGGACTTGCTGCCGCTGTCCTCAGTATGGGAAGGGGCCGCGCATTGCCCTTGTCCGTTCTATCCGCCCGACTCGCCGCCTCTGGCCGTGTTGACCACGGACGGGGCCACGCCGTTTTTTTTCAACCTCCATTCCGGCGATCTTGGCCATACACTTGTATTTGGGCCTACCGGCTCCGGCAAGTCCACGCTCCTGGGGCTGATCGCGGCGCAATTCCGGCGCTACGCTGGCGCTCAGATTTTCGCCTTTGACAAGGGGCGAAGCCTGCTTCCGCTGTGCCTCGCGGCGGGCGGCGCTCATTATGACGTGGGCGCGGGCGGCCTGTCGTTCGCGCCGTTGCAATATGTTGATTCCGATTCTGAACAGTCCTGGGCGGAAGAGTGGGTGGCCTCTTTGTTGGAGTTGCAAGGCTTGAACGTCTTACCGCTCCATAAAAACGCCATTCATGAAGCCATGTCCCTGGTCCGCTCGAACCCGGAACATCTGCGGTCCCTGTCCAGTTTTTACAGTTTCGTGCAGGGAGAAGACATAAAGCAAGCCCTCCGCCACTACACACGGGAAGGGGCTATGGGGCGTCTTCTGGACGCCAAGCCGGACACCTTGGGCATGTCGCCGTTCATGGTTTTTGAACTGGAAGACCTCATGAACCTGGGGGACAAAAACCTGATCCCCGTCTTGCTCTACCTCTTTCATCGGATTGAAAACGCGCTCAATGGGCAACCTTCGCTCCTGATACTTGATGAGGCTTGGATCATGCTTGGGCATCCGGTTTTCCGCGCCAAAATACGAGAGTGGCTGAAAGTGCTCCGCAAAGCGAATTGCGCCGTACTCCTGGCCACGCAATCCCTTTCCGAC
Source organism: Desulfovibrio legallii (assembly GCF_900102485.1). Taxonomy (NCBI): domain Bacteria; kingdom Pseudomonadati; phylum Thermodesulfobacteriota; class Desulfovibrionia; order Desulfovibrionales; family Desulfovibrionaceae; genus Desulfovibrio; species Desulfovibrio legallii. The sequence goes on from NZ_FNBX01000021.1 coordinate 29,794, forward strand.
GCCAAACGCTCCGGCATTTTTGACGTGCTTGTGGAGTCCTGCCCGACGCAAATCTTGCTTGCGAACCTTTCAGCACGACAGGAAGGGCAACGGGATTTGTATACGGATATGGGCCTCAATGCCCGCCAGATTGACATTATCGCCTCGGCCACGCCGAAACGCGATTACTACGTGATTACGCCGCACGGGCGGCGGCTGGTGCAATTGGCGCTCGGCCGCAAAGCGTTGGCCTTTGTTGGAGCCTCGGACAAGGAAAGCCTTGCCCGCATTCGGCAACTCTCCGGCGAGCACGGCCCGGAATGGCCGTCTTACTGGCTGGCGGAACGCCACGCCGCATAAGGAAAAAGACAATGAAAGTATGCTGTATTCTTCTTGTGGGATTTTGCCTTTTCAGTGCTCCGGCATTTGGCATGACGGTATATTGCACAAATTGCAGTAACCAAATGACGCAAGCATTGGAGCGCGTCACCAATGTTTCACAACTCAATAAGCTTATTGATCAATACGCGGAAGCCGCTCAGCAAACGCAACAACAAATCCGCATGGTACAGCAAAATATTGAGCAGTATCAAAACATGCTGCAAAACACGGCGCAACTGCCCGCGCATCTCGTCAATCAACTGAATGGCTCACTTTTACGGCTGGCCAGTCTTACCCGCGAACTCAAAACGCAACGCGGGGACGTGGTGGGCCTGGGGCAAGTCTTTATGAATCTGTTTCCCGATCAGAGCGAGTTTGCGGACTTGGCCGGGACCGGGCCGCAAGGGGTGAACGCGGCGAATGCCCGTTACCGGGAAAAATGGGATTCATGGTCTGAATCCGTTGATCAGGCGTCACAGGCCACATTCCAGCTTTCGGGCAAACAGCTTGAGGACTTGCAAGGAAACGCCTCGGATATGCAGGCGTACCTTGATCAACTGCTAGCCACGCCTGACGGGCAAATGCGGGCGATTCAGGCGGGCAATCAACTGGCCTCAATCCAAATTCAGGAAGCCCGCCAGCTTCGGGAACTCATGGCCACTACGGCGCAATCTTCCCTTGCCGCGCAAATGAAAGCCGAAAAAGAAGGCCAAATGGAACAAGAATTGTGGCGGGATATGACCAAAACGGACAAGTTGGGTGGCCTGACTTCCAAGCCGGACCCGTTTTAGGGGCGGCTATGAACAAGCCGCGTTTCGCTCTCTTCGCCCTGGTCTGCCTGCTGGCCGTCCTGTGTCTGCCGGGCGGCGCTCTGGCCGCTGCGGATACGGATTTTGTGTCAAAGTTGGTGTCGTCCTTTTATGACAAAACTTCGGCTTGGGAACCGATTCTGAAAAAATACGCTCTGCTTGTGTTCCGTTGGCTGCTGATTCTTGAGGTATGCTTCCTGGGAATCAAAGCGGCGCTGAATCGGGAACAAGTGGGGGATATATTCAAGCATTTCGTTATGCTTCTGCTCATGGCGGGCTTTTTTCTGGCCGTAATCAACAATTATAAGGAATGGTCGTGGAATCTGATAGACGGTCTGAAACAGATAGGCTTTGAACTGAGTTCCCCGCAATACTCTTCCGATTCGCCCTTTATCGCGGGAATGAAGATCGTCAACCTCATTCTCTCCAAGCTCTCGGCATGGTCGCCGGGCAACTCCGTGGCCCTCTTGCTTGCCGCCCTGGTGGTCATGGTCTGTTTCGCCCTGATTTCGGCGCAAGTAGTGTTCATTAAATGCGAAGCCATGATCGCCATGATGGCGGCGTTGATTCTGGTGAGCTTTGGCGGCTCGTCCTTTCTGAAGGATTACGCCGTCAACGCCTTGCGCTATGTGCTGGCGGTGGCCTTCAAGCTGTTCGTTATGCAACTGGTGTTAGGGGTGGGTCTTGCTTTTATACAGGACTTCGACACGTCCACGGCGGAACTGCAAGATATTTTCATTGTGATCGGCGCGTCTATTGTGCTCCTGGCTCTGGTCAAATCCATCCCTGACACCTGCGCGGGAATTATCAACGGCTCCCATGTGTCCGGGGGCGCGGCCATAACCGCCGCCACCGCCGCCGTGGGCGGGGCTGTGGCCGGGGCTGTGGGCGGCTCCATCGCGGCGGGACGTTCCGCCGCTGTCACGACGCAGAATGTCAAAGACGCCTCGAATATAGCAGGGATGGAAGGCAAGTCCGGCATGGGCAAAGGCGTTTCCGTGGCCCGCTCCATGTGGGGCGCTCGGCAGGATGCCAAAACGGCCGGGGAAAAAGCCCTGGCCACTCGTTCCCGCTCGGAAATGAAAGAACGTCTTGAGCGGGCGCGGATGGCAACAGAAAGCGACAATTCATAGGAGGCAACATGCCTTTTTTCTCCAAAAAGAAAGCCCCAAGCATAGAAACGGCGGGCAAGGGGCACAATCCCTATCTGAACGCCCGGCAGGAATGGCTTGAACGATACGGCGGCTATATCAGCCGGGCCGCACAATGGCGCACAGTGGCTTTTTTCTGTCTGATCATCACGGGAATTTCCATCACTGGCAACGTGATTCAGGCAAACCAAGTCAAAACGATCCCCTACATCATCGAAGTGGACAAGCTCGGCAAGTCTGCCGTGGTCGCCCGCGCCGATGTGGCCAGCGTCACGCCGCAACGGCTTATTCAGTCGGAAATCGCGGCTTGTGTTGCCGATTGGCGCACGGTGACGGCGGATGTGGAACTACAGAAAAAGATGATTTCCCGCTTGTCCTACTTCATGGCCGGTTCGGCAAAGGGCGTTTTGAAGGAATGGTACGAAACGAATAACCCCTATGAAATCGCCAAGTCGGGTAAACTGGTCCATGTGGAGATCAAAAGCTTACCCCTGCCGGTCAGTGCCGATTCCTACCGGGTCGAATGGACGGAAACCGTCCGCAGTCATGCGGGGGCGCTGTTGGAACAGCACACCTATGAAGCCACGGCCACGATCCAGATCAACCCACCCCAAACGGATGCGGTCTTACTGCGTAATCCGGGCGGGATTTACATCACGGCTTTGTCGGCGGGTAAGGTTGTGGGCGCTCCGTCGCGTTCCTCTTCTGGTGCCGTTTCCGGCGCTCCGGCTCAAACCGAATAAGGGAAACACCATGAAAAAAATAATGCTCTTGTTGTTCGCGTGTTTTTACGCTTGCCCGGTCTGGGCGGCGTCTCCTCCCTCAGTGGTTCCGGCTGGCTATCCTCCGGCTCTGGAATCCGGTTCGCCGGTAGTCTCGGAAGTAGACTATATCAGCCCGTCCACCGTGCCGCTCACGGATAAGGAAAAACACGCTTTGCATCTCTCGGCGGACTGGTCCCGGCGTAACGTCGCGCCGGTCCTGGGAAGCGGCGGCAAGGTGGTTTTTGTGCATGGGGCCAGTCTTCCCACGATCTTGGCCGTACCAATGCAAGTTTGCGACGTTGAACTTGAATCAGGCGAAACGGTCAATGAAATTGTAGTAGGGGATTCGGCCCGGTGGATGGTGGATTCCGGCACGGCGGGTTCCGGTCCCGCCGCTACCGTGCATCTGTTCATCAAGCCGGTGGACGCCGGGCTTGAAAGTTCAGCCGTAGTTACCACGGATCGCCGGGTCTATCACCTGCGGCTTGTTTCTCAACGCTCCGGCCATACACCCTATGTCGGTTTTGTGTACTCGGATGATCTGCGGCGCACGGCTGCCGCCCGCAAAGCCGCCGAAACAAGGCGGGCAACCTGGGAAAGTACAACGGTAGACGGGGAACGCCGGGATTTGTCCGATTTGAATTTTGCCTATGGAGTCAAAGGGAAAGCGCCTTGGACGCCGGAACGGGTCTATGACGATGGGCGGCAAATGTTCATCCGTCTGCCGAAATCCGCCGCGTCCGGGGAAATGCCCGTGCTCCTGGTCCGTAAAGGCAATAAAGATGTACTGGTCAATTACCGGGTCAAAGACTCGGCCATTGTCGTTGACGGCATTTTTGACAAGCTGGCGCTGATCGTCGGCGTGGGGGGCGATCAACAAAAAATCGAAATCGTCAGAGAAGGGGGCCGGAAATGAAACGCGCTGTTTTTCTCTTGTTGGCTCTGCTGCTCTCCGGCTGCGCGGGGCGCGGCCTGTCCGGCTCCTTCTGCGGTCCTTTGCCTTCGGATACCGCCGTGGTCCAGGTGGCGCAAGATGCCGTGTCTTTCCTGGCTTCGTCGTATCCGCCCGGCCATACCGCGCTTTTCCTTATGCCCGCCAAGGCGGAAAACGCCTTTGCTCATGCTCTGGAAAACGGCTTGCGGTCACGGGGGTTCACACTTTTAATGGAAGACCGAAAAGACGCCCTGGCCGTGGCCTACACGCTGGACGAGCTGCGGGACGATGCCGCGTGGTATCTGCAACTGAGACTTTCAGACGGCAAGGCGCTGGCCAGAGTCTACGACGCGGCGGGCCTGCCTGAAGCCGGACGCTCCCAAACGGAAGCCGTGGCGCCTCGTCCTTTACTGGAAAAAGCCGCGAACAAGGCCGGGGCCGCGTATGACAAAGCCGCCCACGCCTTGAACGACTAAGGGGGCCGTATGTCCACCGATTCTCCGAACAGTTTTGAACCGTTGCCGCCCGATGGTGTGGTCAAAATGCGGCGCTGGCCTCTGTATGCCGTTATCTGCGCCGGGTTGCTGCTGGTTGGTGTGCTCGTCTACAGTGTGAATTTCGCGCATAACCCGGAAGAGGAGGCCGCGCAAACCCAAAAAGTAGATATTAAGGAACAGGAAAACCCGTTGATTGCGGGAGAAGGCAACGGGCTGGCGTTGCCTCCTGCCGGTTCTCAGGGGCTTGCCACTCCTCAAGCGGTCGTTTCAGGCAAGCCGGAACCGTTGATAGTGGTCCGGGATGACGGCCAGAAACCCGCCGATCAGCAGGAAAGAGACAACATACGCCGGATGCGGTCGCAAGCCTACCTTTCGGCGCTGTCCTCGCCTCTGGCCGTCAAAAAAGCGAGTGTGACGGCGGGCGGCGCTCCGGCGCAATCGTCCAGCCCGGAACCCGTAGGCCGGGAACAGGGTAACGGCATTGACGCCTCGGCGCTGCGGGATAACGGCTACGATCCCGCCGCCAACAAAGACAAGGAGGCTTTTTTTGATCGCTCTTCGGCGCGGGATTCGGCTTGGATTCTGCCGCACTCTCGGACGCCGGGGCAACCTCTTGAAATCAAAACCGGGGCGGTGATCCCCGGCGTCATGCTCACGGGGATCAATTCCGATCTGCCGGGAACCATTATCGCGCAAGTCAGTCAAAATGTGTTCGACACAGGCACGGGGCAACAATTGTTGATTCCTCGCGGCGCAAAGCTCTACGGCGTCTATGATTCCCGCGTCGTTTACGGGCAAGAGCGCGTACTTGTGGCCTGGAATCGGTTGATCTTTCCTGACGGGTCCGCCGTCACCCTGGGGGCCATGCCCGGCGCGGATATGTCCGGTTATGCGGGGTATACGGACGGAATCAACAATCATTATCTTCGTATTTTTGGTTCCGCTGCGATTATGTCCCTGGTCACGGGCGGCATGGCCTACACGATGGATTCAATGGGCGGCGATAATGGCGGGAACAATAACAATCCGACGCTACAGGATGAAATGGGGTCCGCCCTGGCCGCGCAAATGGGGCAAGCCTCGCTCCAATTGTTGCAGAAAAATTTGAATATCACGCCTACGCTGGAAATACGGCCGGGCTATCAGTTCAATCTCGTCGTGACAAAAGACCTCGTTTTTCAGCATCCTTATAATCTAAAGTAATTCGCCTTATCCGCTGCGGGCCTCGCGTCCCAACTCAGCGCCGCATGACGGCCTCTTTTATGGAGTGTCGTTATGTGTGCGTCTTCCACGCAACACAATTCCTTCGGCCTTGGTTCCCCGGAACGCTCCCGCAATTGGCGCTTGCTGTATCTGCCTTTCGTGCTGCTGCTCGGCCTTGCCTGCCTGATTCTGACCACGCAACGGGTAGCGGCGTTCTACGGGTACGATCCGGCCTTGGGCGCGTCCTGGGGATCGGCCTTCGGCGTCCGCTGGTATGCGCCGTGGGCGATTTTCCACTGGCAAGAGGCATTCGGGGCCAATGATCCGGGCTTCATGGAACAGGCCATAACCCAAAGCCAAGCCCTGTTCCTCTGCCCGCAATTCCTACTCCTCGCCGTGTGGTTCACCTTTATGAAGAAGTTGAAAGGTGACGCCCGGCTACACGGCTCGGCCCGATGGGCGAATGAAAAAGAGATCCGCCGCATGGGCTATATGGACGGAAAGGGCGTGTATGTCGGCGGATGGGTCAAGCACATTACGGGCTTTGCCTACTGGTCCGCCGTGGCGCGTCGGGCCGTGCTGGTCTGGTTCCTGCGCTCATATCGTCCGCCCGTGCGTCGGGAACGGCAAATGTACCTCCGGCACAACGGCCCGGAACACGTCTTGTGCTTCGCGCCTACCCGTTCCGGTAAAGGCGTGGGCCTCATTCTGCCCACGCTGTTGGCCTGGGAAGGTTCCACATTGGTTTTAGACATAAAGGGCGAAAACTGGGCGCTTACGTCTGGTTTCCGCCGTTCGCAAGGGCAAACGGCGCTCCGGTTCGACCCTTCGGATATGTCCGGCGCGTCCGCCTTCTTCAATCCTATGGAGGAAATCCGTCTTGATTCCATGCTGGCTATTCCCGACGCTCAGAATATGGCGGCTATGCTGGTCGATCCTGCGGGCAAAGGTCTTGAAGACCATTGGAGCAAAGCGGCGTTCGCTATGCTGGCCGGGGCGCTGCTCCATTGCTGCATCATGGTCCGGCATGAGCAAGACCGTTGCGCCACGCTCTACGATCTGGGCTGCATGTTGGCCGATGAATCCCGCACCATTCAGCAACTTTTTGATGAAATGGTCAAAACCGACCATGCGGCCATGCTGCATAAAATCTTTCCTGACACCGCGCCCGATGGGGATGCCGGGGACTATGCCCAGAAAGCCCATGTCTTCATCGCGTCCAGTGCGCGGGAAATGCTCAATAAGGCGGAAAATGAAGCCTCCGGCGTCGTGTCCACGGCCCTGACAAATCTTGCCCTGTACCGCGATCCGGTGGTGGCGCTGAACACGTCTCGCTGTGATTTTCGCATTCATGACCTCATGAACGCGGAAAATCCGGTGAATTTGTATCTTGTCATTTCCCCGGCTGACATAGATCGGATGAAACCGTTAATCCGGCTCATGGTGGATATGATTATCCGCCGCGTCTGCGCGAAAATGGAGTTTGCGGATGGTTCCAGCAAAGCCGGGTACAAACACCGGCTTTTGCTCATGCTGGACGAGTTCACGTCCCTGGGCAAGCTGCCGATTATGGAAAAAGCCTTGGCCTACATCGCGGGCTATGGCGGCAAGGTCTATCTCATTGTTCAGGATATTACCCAATTGAATGCGGTCTATGGCAAAGAAAACGCTTTAATGGCCAATTGCCATGTACGGATCGCTTACGCCCCGAACACGGTAGAAACGGCGGAAATCCTGTCAAAAATGACGGGAAAAACTACCGTTGTCGAAGAAAAGGTGTCGTTGTCCGGCTCTCGAACCGGCCACCTAAAAAATGCCTCGGTCAACGTCACGGAAACGGCCCGTAATCTCCTGACGCCGGATGAATGTATGCGCTTGCCGGGACTGTCCAAAGACGAACAGGGCCACGCCACGCCGGGGGATATGCTCATTTTCACGGCGGGCTATTCCGCTATTTACGGGCGGCAAATCCTCTATTTCCTCGATCCCACCTTTTCAACCCGCGCCAAAATTCCCGCGCCCGGCACGACTGCGGCCTATCCATCCGGCATTAGTGATTCCCTGTATTTCCCGCGTCCGGCCTCCTGGTATGCGGTCACGTCCGCGGCCGCTGCTTCGCCCGCGTCGGCCCACACTTCCGAACAAGTAGAGGCTGATTATGCCCGTTATCTCGATGCGTCCTAACCGGCTGGCCACGCTGGCGCTGTCCGGGGCGGCGCTGATCCTGCTGTGTTTGTGGGCCTGGGGTGCGGGCTACCGTTGCAATCCCACGCCGTCCCTCCCGGTGGGCTTGTACCGGCTTGCGGCCGGCACTCCGCAACGCGGCGAGCCTGTGGCGATCTGTCTGTCCGGGCCGTTTGCCGATCTGGCGGCGGAACGTGGCTACCTCAAACCTGGTTCCTGTCCTTCCGGGCTGCGGCCTTTGCTCAAACGCTTGGCCGGGCTGCCCGGTGATCTGATCCAGGTGGACCGGGACGGAATCCGCGTTACGCCTGCCGGTTCTCCCGTGGCCTGCCTGTGGCTGGAAAGCCGGATCAAGACTGTGGACCGGCACGGGCGGCCGGTGGTTTCCGCGCTGACCTCCGGCGTCATTCCGGCGGGGTCTGCCCTGGTCCTGGGCGAACATCCCGGCAGTTTCGATAGCCGTTATTTCGGCCTTGTGCCGCTGGACTCGCTCCGGCGCACGGTGCCGGTTTTTGTCTGGACTCCAAAGGAGAAGAATCATGACTGACAAGGAAAAAGACTACTTGAAAGCCGCCGTCAATGTGGTGGCGCAACAGGTGACGGACAATCCGCTTTGGGGTGGCGTGGCCGTCGATCCTGACGTGGCCGACTGGATGGGCGCGTTCACGGAATCCGCCGTGACGCTGGCCGATCTTGCGGACGATGTTCTTTTGAGCGTCAACGCTCAGGGGGATGTAGTCTATGAAGGATGACAAGCCCAAACGTCCCCCGTTCCATGTAGAGTTTGCGGAAAAAATCATAGAACGCCTGAAAGAAGGGACCGCGCCTTGGCAAAAACCTTGGGAAGACGGCGGGCAAATCGTTGCGCCGCATAATCCCGTTTCCGGCACGGTTTACAGGGGGGTGAACCGGGTTGGGTTGGCTTTGTCCGGCTATGACGATCCCCGGTGGATGACATATAAACAGGCACAAGAGGCGGGGTATCAGGTCCAGGCCGGGAGTAAATCCACGCCCGTGGTGTTTTATCAGTGGACGCGGGAAAAAGATAAAATGGATGAGAACGGCAATCCGGTCCTGGGGGAAGACGGCAAGCCGGAAAAGGTCCATGTCTATCTGGATCGGCCTATTGTGCGTTTCGCCCATGTTTTCAATGCGGAACAGATAGACGGGGACTTGCCGCCGCTCTCGTTGACGAAAAATCCCCATAAATGGGAACCGCTGGAAAAGGCGGAAAGCATCCTGGCTGCCTCCGGCTCGACCATCAAACACGATCAAAGCAATCGTGCCTTTTACCGGCCTTTGATGGATGAAATCCACCTCCCGCCCAAAGTGAATTTTGACGAACCGGGCAAGTATTACGCCACAGCGCTACATGAGCTTGGTCACTGGACAGGCCATGAATCCCGCCTGAATCGGGAAGGTGGACCGTTCGGCTCAGAACCTTACGCCAAGGAAGAGTTGCGGGCGGAAATCGCTTCATGGATGCTCGGACAAGACATAGGCGTCCGCCACGATCCTGATCAGCATGTGGCCTATGTCGCCTCCTGGATCAAAGCCCTTGAGGAAGACCCTTCTGAAATCATGCGGGCTTGCCGGGATGCCGAACAAATCAAGGAATACGTCCTGGGACTGGAACGGGACAAGGAACTTGGAGACGAGCGCGTCAAAACGCCGGAAGTCGAGCGGCCCGATACGCCGGAACCCATAGCGGCTATGGGAACGCCGGATGGGGCGCAGGAACAATCCGCGCCGTCACGTCCAGCCCCGGAAAAAACTTGGTTGTCTGTGCCATACCGCGAAAAGGAACAGGCCAAAAGCCTGGGCGCGAAATGGGATACCACGGAAAAAAGTTGGTATGCGCCAAAAGGGGCGGATTTAGCCAAACTGGCCGCATGGCTGCCGGAACATGCGCGGGGTAAAGCGCCGGAACCTGCTTCCCCGGAACCCGTGGCGGCAATGGGCGTACCGGAACCGGCGCGGAAAACGGCTGCGGAAAAAGTTTGGTTGGTTGTGCCGTTTCGGGAAAAGGAACAGGCCAAACGTCTGGGCGCAAAGTGGGACCGGTCGGAAAAATGTTGGTTCGCCCCGGAAGGCGCGGACCAGGGGGCGCTTTCTCGTTGGCTGCCGGAACCGGGTAAGAGTCCCGTGCGTGTGCCGGGGTTGTCGCCAGAAGCCGAATTTGCCCGGATGCTGGACGAGGCGGGCTTTGATATGCAGGGACGGGAACCCGTCATGGATGGAAAAATTCACCGCGTCCCGCTGCTCGGCAAACTGGCCAACCCCGGACGGGCTGACGGTGCCTATTGCGGCTATCTGGATCATCTCCCGGCCGGATGGGCACAAAACCATATTACCGGGGAAGTGTTGCACTGGTCAGCAACAGGCCATGTCATGACGCCGGAAGAATCGGCGGAACGGCGGGCGGCAATGGAGCAGCAGCGGGAAGAGCGGGAACAGAGTATGCGGGAGTCTCGAAACGCGGTAGCGAAAGAATGCCGGGACTTGTGGGACAAACTGGAATCGGCTTCGCCGGATGCTCACTATCTCAAGGAAAAGGGAGTGCCGTCCTTTGGCCTGCGACAAGATCAAAATGGTTTTCTGGCGGTCCCTCTGCGGAATACTGCGGATGAGCTGCGCGGCTTTCAATCTATTTCGCCGGAAGGGGAAAAGCGTTTCAAAGTCGGCATGGAAAAAAAGGGAAATTTTCATACCATAGCGGCGGAAGGCAAAGACTTCTCGCAAGGGGAAATCCTGATCTGCGAAGGCTACGCCACGGGTGCAAGTTTGCACATGGCCACGGAAAAACCGGTGGCCGTGGCGTTGGATTCCGGCAACCTGGAACCCGTGGCCAAAGCCCTGCGGGAAAAATTCCCGCAAGCGCAAATCACCATTTGCGCGGATAACGATCACGCGCTCAAACGGAACGGCAAACCTTACAACGTGGGTATGGAAAAAGCCAAAGCCGCCGCCCTAGCCGTGGGCGGCAAAGTGGCGGCTCCGGTGTTCAATGAGGAGGAAAAGGCAAAAGGCTTGACGGATTTCAACGATCTGCACAAGTCGCGGGGGATTAAGGAAGTACAAAAACAAGTCGGCCTATCCCTTCTCCATGATCAGGGAAAGACACGGGAACTGTCTTTATGAACGTGCATTTTTCCAGCCGTAAAACCGATTGGGCAACACCTTGGACGCTTTTCCGGCAATGGGACACACTGCAAGGCCCATTCACGCTGGACGTGTGTGCCACAGCCGAAAATGCCAAATGTGGGCATTTCTTTTCCCCGAAAGACGACGGACTCTCTCAAAATTGGAGCGGTGTTTGCTGGATGAACCCGCCATATGGACGTGCTATTTCGCACTGGATCGCCAAAGCGGTTGTGGAGGTGAACACAGCCGGGGTCAGGCGTGTTGTTTGTCTTCTCCCCGCGCGGACAGATACCGCATGGTGGCATACCTTTGTTATTCCGCATGGCGCTGTGCGGTTTCTGCGGGGACGGATACGCTTCGAGGGCGCGGCACATCCCGCACCGTTTCCCAGTGCTATTGTCGTCTTTAATAACCCAAGCCTACAATTTCTGCGGGACACGCGCCCCAACCTCGCGCCGCCTGACGGCCTTTTAAGGAAAAGTCATGTGCGCGAAATTGTTGATTCTTGAGTCTCCCGGCAAGGTGAAAAAAGTACAGTCGTTCCTTGGCCCGGATTGGAAAGTGGTTGCTTCTGTCGGGCATGTCCGCGATCTGCCGGTCAAGGAAATGGGCGTGGCCGCACCGGATTTCAAGCCGCACTATCAGCCCACGGAGCGCGGGGCGGATGTGTTGAAACGGCTAGGGGCGCTGGCAAAACAGGCCGATGTTGTTTATCTGGCCACGGACCCGGATAGAGAAGGGGAAGCTATCGCGTGGCATGTGGCCGATGCCCTGAAACTGAAGGACGCAAAGCGCGTCACCTATGGAGAAATCACGGAAAGCGCGGTCAAGGCCGCTGTCCAGAGTCCCCGCGCCATTGATATGGCTTTGGTGGCCGCGCAAGAGGGGCGGCGCGTTCTGGATCGCTTTTGCGGGTATCTGGTGTCCGGCCCGCTCTCCCGCGCCGTGGGTACGCGCCTTTCTGCCGGGCGCGTCCAGAGTCCGGCCTTACGGTTGGTGGTCGAACGGGAACGGGCAATCACTTCCTTTGTGAGTGTCACGCATTACGGGGCGGAACTGAGCTTTGAGGGCTGGAAAGCGGCCTGGGTGGTCAAGTCGTGGATTGAGCCGGGACAAGAATATTTCAGGATCAAGCCCTGGCAGAAAAAATGGCGGGCCTGCGCTCCTTGGAAATCCTGGACTGTGAAGAATCGGAAGCCCGCGTCGCGCCTCCGACTCCGTTCACAACGTCCAGCCTGCAACAGGCCGCCAGCAATGCCCTAAAATTCAAACCGAAACAAACTATGTCTCTGGCGCAAGCCCTCTATGAGCAAGGCCACATTACCTATATGCGGACGGATTCTCCTAATCTCTCGCAAGAGGCCGTAGCGGTGATCCGCGCCTATGCCGATGGGCAAGGCTGGCCGCTGCCGGACAAGCCGCGTACCTGGAAGGCCAAAGACGGGGCACAAGAGGCGCATGAGGCGATCCGGCCTACTCATATAGAAGAGGAAGACGCCGGGGAAACGGCCGATGAAAAAGCCCTATACCGGCTGATCCGCGTTCGCGCCCTGGCATCACAGTTGGCGGATTCCGTCTACGCCGTGCGCCTGCTCCGGCTATCTGCGGATGTGGACGGCAAACAAGCCACGTTTGAGGCCAAAGGCCGGACCCTACAGGAACAAGGGTGGAAAGTGCTTCTGGCTGCGGATGAGGCCACCAAAGACGACGCGGAAGACGAGCCGGACAATCCCGTCCCGGCGCTGCAATCCGGCGCACAGGTCACGGCGCTTTCCGGCCGTGTCCTGACGAAAAAGACAAAGCCGCCCACGCGCTACACGCTGGCGAGTCTGGTGCGGGAATTGGAAAATAGAGGAATAGGCCGTCCGTCTACGTTCGCGGCCATTTTGGACACTATCCAAACCCGTGAATACATCAAAGAAGAAAAACGCTATCTGGTGCCTACTCCCTTGGGGGTACAGGTGGTGGATGCCCTGGTGAATGCGTTTTCCTTCGTTGATTATGCGTTCACCAAAGAAATGGAACAGGCGCTTGATGATATTGCCAGCGGCAAGACGAAATATCAGCAAGTTGTCGCTACGGCTTTCAATCGGCTGATGGATGAGGTGACGCGCTTTGACTCAGCACATGCCGTGCTCTGCCCAGAGTGCCAAAGCCCCAAACTGCGGCATATAGTCAAAGAGGACACAAAAAATGTGCGCGGCTATGACTTCTTCGCCTGTCCCGACTGTGAAGCCACGTTTCCGAATGTGGACGGCAAGCCTGGCCCGAAACAGGATCGGAAAAAGCCGGAACTGTCGGAATACAAATGCGGGGAATGCGGCAAGCCTCTGATCCGTCGCATGGGGACGACCCAAAATGGCAAGCCGTATGATTTCTTCGGCTGCTCCGGCTTCCCGAAATGTAAAGCCAAGTATGAGGTGAAAGACAGCAAACCTGTATAATACCTAATTGTGGTTCCAGAATTTTTTTGGGGAATATCACCAAAAATTGATTTCCTATTCTTGACCTCCAATCTTTAGAAATTATTCTATAAAAATATCTATATTTGGAGGTATCTATGAACAAGAAAGTCTCTAGTGAAGAAATGGCCAGTTTAGCATCGGAAGTTTTGCGAGACAAAGGAGCGTCCAAAGTTCAGAAAACTCTCGCCGGTTCTGTTCTGTCACAAGCTGCAAGTGGAAAAGAAACAGGCGCAGATATGGAAGCATTGGCCTCTAGGGTGCTTCAAAGTGACAAGTATGCCGACACCACGCAATCCTTAGCAGGGTCAGTCCTTTCTCAATCGAATAAAAATCGCTGACCGTCAGAAAGGCCCGCGCTCCCTAACGGAACGCGGGCCTTTCCGTCAATCAATGGCGGCGTAAATCTTCCCGGCTTCGGGGTGGCAATCAATATACTCCATCAAATCATAATACCGATCCGCCAGACTCGGCACACGTTCCGCCATATGGGACAAAGTGAACAGCGTCACGACGATTCCCGCCGCGTCGGCGGACATTTCCTCATTAAAATAGTTGCCCTCGCAGACTATGCGAACCGGCGTAGCCGTTTCCGGGGCCATATAAAAACCGCCGTTGCTGAGTTCGTAAAACTGCCAGAATACGCCGTCATAATTCGGGCAAAGCCGCCGCATCCAGTTATACACATGAGATTCAAACATCAGAAACGCTCGGGCGCAATGCTTGGGGAAAAAATCTACGCGGTCTTCTTCGGTGGTAATCTTCCCATTTTTAGGAGCGATTACAAGTAGAGCCTAAGACACCTGTGCGAGCTTCATGGCGGGAGTTATGCCGCCAATGCCCATGTTGGGGCGCTCGTTATTATAACTCCAGAGCCATTTGGTGGCAAAATCCTGTATTTCTTCAAGACTTTCAAAGAGATAGTGGTTGAGCCAGTCATAACGCACTGTTCGGTTATACCGCTCGACATACCCATTTTGTTGCGGATTCCCCGGCTGGATATACCGCAGGCGGATTCCTCTCTGCCCGGCCCAGGTTTGCAGCTTGGCGCTGACATATTCCGGGCCATTGTCACAACGGATCTCTTTGGGGCAGCCACG
>NZ_FNBX01000022.1 GCF_900102485.1 Desulfovibrio legallii
CCGCCCATAATAACCAGCACGAGTGCTGGCCCGCTGTGCATTGCGTTCATAGCGCTTGGCCTGGCACAATGCTTCCGCTTCGGCATCCAGCAGACCGTTCAGCGTTTCTTCAACGCTCTGCCGGACAACCTCGGACACATGTGACCGTAATTCCTGCTCATCCACTGCGATAACCGGAACTTTCTTTTTCTCAAGCTCCTTGATACCTTTCATCCGTAGCCCTCCTTGTTGCTTGGGTGGTTTTGCTTAACCAAAGCCTAACCAACTTGGCGGGCTACTTCCATTTTTTAAATGTGCGAAAAATACCGTACGTTATCCAGGCCGCCCCCCTGACCACGCAGTATTACAGCCTGGATCTGCCTCCCGACTGGGTGGTGGTCAACGGCCCGGTCAAACTACAGGGCGCGGTGCAGGTGCTGCTGGGACAAAAAGACCACAAGGCCTCGGCCCTCATCATTGCGGGCCCGGCCCAGCCCGGCGAGGCCGAGCAGGCCGCCAGGGCCAACGCCCGTCGCCTGGGCGGCAACGAACCCGTGCGCCGCGCCGACGGGCAGTGGGAGTTCGCCTTCATCCAGGAGGGCGTCAAAGGCCTGGGGCTGGCCAGAGAAGACCCCGCCGCCAGACTTCTGCTTATGCTTGTGGTCAGCGGCGACGCCGCCCGCGCGGACTTCGTCTACCGCATGCGCGGCCCCTACAAAGCCCTGCTGCCCGTGGCCCCGGAGAAGCGCTGAGAAGTTGGGAGAGGGGGGGCGTTTTTTGTGGGGGAAAAGGAAACTTTTGAGCGCTGCTGTCTTTGCCCGTAACTAGCGCTGCTGTCTTTGCCCGTAACTTCCTTCGTCGTAACGGGCCAAGCTCCTCCGTCGTAACGGGCCAAGCTGACCAAACGTTTCCTCCCCCCACGCCCCGCCCCCCCTTTCTTCCCGGCAACGCCGCGGGCGCGGCCAGGATAAAAAAAGGGGGCCGCACGGCCCCCCGAAAAAAGTTTGTGGGGGCACGGCCCCGGCAGGGTTATCCCTTGGCTTTTTTGCCGGCCATCTGGTAGCGCTTCTGGGCGGAGAGCTCCAGCTTGCGCAGGCGGATGGACTGCGGGGTCACCTCTACCAGCTCGTCCTCGCGCACAAAGTGCAGGGCGTGCTCCAGGGTCATTTTTTTCACCGGCGTGAGGATGACGTTTTCGTCCTTGCCCGCGGCGCGCAGGTTGGTGAGCTTTTTCCCCTTGGTGGCGTTGACGTCGATGTCGTTTTCCCGGTTGTGCTCGCCCACGACCATGCCTTCATAGACAGGGTCGCTGGGTTCCACAAAGAGCACGCCGCGCGGCTCCAGGTTAAACAGGGCGTAGGCCACGGCGCTGCCGGCCCTGTCCGCCACGATGGAACCGGTGTAGCGGGTGGGAAAGTCGCCGCGCCAGCGGTCATAGCCTTCCAGGTAGGAATTCATGATGCCGGTGCCCTTGGTGTCCGTAAGAAATTCGTCCCGGTAGCCGATCAACCCGCGCGACGGCACGGAAAACTCCAGCCGCACCCGGCCCGTGCCGTTGTTGACGCAGTTGAGCAGACGGCCCTTGCGCTGGGCCAGCTTATCCGTCACCACGCCCATAAAAGTTTCGTCGCAGTCCACATAGAGGCGTTCCACCGGCTCCAGAGTGGCGCCGGTTTCGTCTTTTTTCAGGATAACCTGGGGCCGCCCCACGGAGAGCTCAAAGCCCTCGCGGCGCATGGTCTCAATCAGAATGGCCATCTGAAATTCGCCCCGCCCTTTGACCAGAAAGGCGTCCTTGTCTGTCGTGTCTTCCATGCGGATAGCCACGTTGCGCAGGGTTTCCTTGACCAGGCGGTCGCGGATGGCGCGGCTCTGCACAATTTTGCCTTCGCGCCCCGCCAGGGGGGAAGTATTGATGCCGAAGCGCATGGCCACGGTGGGCTCGTCCACGCGGATGCGGGGCAGGGCGCGCGGATTCTCGCGGGTGCAGATGGTGTCGCCGATGGTTACGTCCTCAATGCCGGCCATAACCACGATGTCGCCGGGGTTGGCCTGTTCCACCTCGGCCAGCTGCAGGCCGTCGTAAACCTGGATTTTGGTGGCGCGCAGGGGCCGGGGCTGGCCGTCTTCGCCGATGCAGGCCAGGGCCTCCTTGGCGTGCACGGTGCCGTGCATGATGCGGCCCACGGCCAGGCGGCCCAGGTAGTCGGAGTAGTCCAGGTCCGCCACCAGCATCTGGAAGGGCTGCTCCGGGTCGTGCACCGGGCCGGGGATGTGGCTGAGAATGGCCTCAAACAGGGGGGTAAGATCCTGCTGCTCGTCGTCCAGATTGTTCATGGCCACGCCCGTGCGGCCGATGGCGTAGAGCACGGGGAATTCCAGCTGCTCTTCGCTGGCGTCCAGGTCAATGAAGAGGTCGTAGATTTCGTTGAGCACTTCCTGGGGCCGGGCGTCCTTGCGGTCGATTTTGTTGATGACCACCACCACGGGCAGGCCGGCTTCCAGGGTTTTGCGCAGCACGAACCGGGTCTGGGGCAGGGGCCCTTCGGAGGCGTCCACCAGCAGGATGGCCCCGGTGGCCATGGAGAGGGAGCGCTCCACCTCACCGCCGAAGTCGGCGTGGCCGGGCGTATCAATAATGTTGATCTTGACCCCGCGCCAGGTGACGGCGCAGTTTTTAGCGGCAATGGTAATGCCGCGTTCGCGCTCCAGATCCATGTTGTCCATGACGCGCTCGTCCACCTGCTGGTCGGCGCGAAAGACGCCCGCCTGCTTGAAAAGCGCATCCACCAGAGTGGTCTTGCCGTGGTCCACGTGGGCGATGATGGCCACGTTGCGAAGATATTCATTGTGCTGCATGAAAAGGTGCCTCTATAGATCGCTGCAAAAATAGTGTAGGCCGCGCTTGTACGCATTTTTCAAAGTTTTGTCACCAGTGCCCGGATCAGGCGGCCCAGCTGCCTGCCCGTGGTCTGCGCCGCGGCAATGACCTCTTCCAGCGATACCGGGGCCATGCAGTCGGGGCGGTTTTTGTTGGTCAGGCAGGAAAGCCCCAGGACCCGCAGCCCCAGGTGGCGGGCGGCAATGACCTCCAGCACGGTGCTCATGCCTACGGCGTCGGCCCCCCACTGGCGGTAAAGGCGCGTTTCCGCCGGGGTTTCCATTTCCGGGCCGTGCACGCCGATGTAGACGCCGCGCTCCAGCCGGATGCCCATTTTGCAGGCGGTTTCCACGGCCAGATCCCGCAGCTGCGGGTCAAAAGGCTCGCTCATGTCGGGAAAGCGTGGCCCCCAGGCGTCGCAGTTGAGGCCCGTAAGCGGCGAAACCCCGGTGTGGTTGATCATGTCTGTCATGCACATGATGGAACCGGCGTCGAAATTGGGGTTGAGGGCCCCGGCGGCGTTGGTGACGATAAGGGTGCGCACGCCCAGGCCAGCCATGACCCGCACCCCCATACAGACTTCCGCCGGGCTGCGGCCTTCATAAAGATGGCAGCGCCCCTGCTGGATGATGACCGCCCGCCCCAGGCCCTCGTCCTCGCCGCAGCGGGCGGGGAAGCGCCCGCAGAGGAAGGCCCCGCTGTGCGAGGCCACGCTGGACGGGGGAAAGCCCGGCAGCGCGTCGTAAGGGACGGCGCGGGCGTCGGCCATTTTGTCCGCCAGGCCGGAAAGGCCTGTGCCCAGGACAATGCCCACGGGTTCGTCCGCGCCCGAGGGCGCGGGAAGGGCCGGTGCGGACAGCCCGGCCGACAGGCGCTTGGTCAGCTCGGCGGCAGCGCGCTGGACTTCCTGCGGATTTTGCATAAAATTATCCTCCCTCAGGGGCCCTACCCGTGCGGCACGCCGCGCGGCCCCGGCCGCGGCGCGGGTTTTGCGCGGGGACCAGCCCGCGCCAGTGGATTTTCTTGCTGAAAGCGGCTATATTGTGCCGCTGCAGCGTATGTATAGCCCGCCCGGCCCCGTCCCACAAGGGCCGGCGACGCATGCGCCCCGGCCCGGCGGCGCGCCGTCGGCCGGAGCAACCGCCACTGAGCGCCGCCCGGCGCGGATTTTTTACAGGAGATACGGCTTGGATACCCTTCAGGAAGGCTCTGCCTTGCAAAACCACAAAGTCCTGGTGGCCAACCGGGGTGAAATAGCCATGCGCATCATGCGGGCCTGCCGCAAGCTGGGCCTGGCCTTTGCCGCCGTGTACACAGCGGAGGACGCGGCATCGGGCCATGTGCGCCTGGCCCAGGAGATCGGAGGCGAAAAAAGCCTCTACCGCGTGGCCTCCTACCACGACGCCAATGAGCTGATGGCCGTGGCCGATGATGCGGGCTGCACCGCCGTGCATCCCGGCTACGGTTTTTTTGCCGAGGACTTCCGCTTTGCCCGGCGCGTGGCCAAACGCGACCGCAAGATGATTTTCATCGGCCCTTCGTGGAAGATCATCCGCGAGCTGGGGGACAAAATCAACACCAAGCGCCTGGCCCGCAGCCTGGGCGTGCCCACGGTGCCCGGATCGGACAGGCCCATTTACGACGAAATGGAAGCCGAGCGCATTGCCAAAAGCGTCTTTGAGTTCCAGGCGCAGCAGGGCATCAAGCGTCCGCTGGTGCTGGTCAAGGCCTCAGCGGGCGGCGGCGGCATGGGCATTGAAGAAGTGTACGATCCGGACCAGTTCCGCTCCGTGTTCCGGCGGGTGCGCAGCTACGCCCTCAGGCAGTTCAAGGACGAAGGCGTGCTCATTGAGCAGCGCATCACTGATTTCAACCACCTGGAAGTGCAGGTGGTTTCTGACCGCAGCGGCGCGAACCCCGTGCATTTCGGCACGCGCAACTGCTCCATCCAGTCCACGGGAAGGCAGAAGCGCATTGAGGTGGCCCCCGGCTTTGCGCCGGAAACCCTGGAATATACTTTTGACGCCACCAAGGTGCTGCACGACATTGTGGACTACTCCCTGACCATGGCCCGCAAGGTGGGCTACGACAACGTGGGCACCTGGGAGTGGATCGTCACCCGCCAGGGCGAGCCTTTCCTTATGGAAGTGAATACCCGCATCCAGGTGGAAAACGGCGTTTCGGCGCGCATCTCCAAGGTTAAAGGGCAGGGGGACGTGGACCTCATTGCCGAGCAGATCCGCATCGGGCTGGGCGAAGCCCTGGGCTATGCCCAGGCGGACATCAGCTTTGAAGGCGTGGGCATAGAATACCGTCTGATCGCTGAAGACCCGGACAACAACTTCACCCCCTGGGTGGGGCGCATTGAGAAGTTTGCCTGGCGCGATCAGCCCTGGCTGACGGTGCTGACCCATGTGCCCAGCACGGAGCCCTATGAAATTCCTACGGAATTTGACCCCAACTTGGCCCTGGCCATTGTCTGGGGCCAAGACCTGGAGGAAGCCAAGGCCCGTGGGCTGGAATTTTTGGGCGATCTCAGGCTGGAGGGGCACAATGGCGCGGGCGAGGCCCTCAAGTCCAACGTGGGCTTCCTGACGGCCCATACGGAGCGCATCCTGCGTTTCTGACGGCGCCGTCACCATGGCGCAGAAGTGTTGCGGCCATTATCCTAAGGAGTCTC
The DNA here is from genome assembly GCF_900102485.1 of Desulfovibrio legallii. NCBI lineage: Bacteria > Pseudomonadati > Thermodesulfobacteriota > Desulfovibrionia > Desulfovibrionales > Desulfovibrionaceae > Desulfovibrio > Desulfovibrio legallii. The sequence goes on from NZ_FNBX01000022.1 coordinate 5,541, forward strand.
CGTCCATGAGCAGCCTTACCCCGCCGCATTGCGCCGCCTGTCCGTTCAGGCGAGAAGAGCGGCTGTGCATGACCCCGGACGGCAAGCACCCGCCGGATTGCCCCACGGCCCTCTGCGCCGCCCAGGCGGAAGCCTGCCTGGCGGACTACGAACAGCCGGAAGTCCGGCGCATGGCCCGTGAAGCGGCCATTGTGGAGCGCGAAAGCTATGCCCTGCGCCCCGACGGCATGCGCCTGCCCTGTCGGCCGCGCATTCTGGAAATTGTGGCCTTTGCCAAGGCCATGGACTACCGGCGGCTGGGGCTTGTTTTCTGCATCGGCCTGCGCGCCGAGGCTAAGGAAACGGCCTTGATCTTTGAGGCCCACGGTCTGGAGGTGGTTTCGGCCGTCTGCAAGGTGGGGCGCATCCCCAAAACGCGCCTGGGGCTTGCGGAAGGGCAGCTCTTGTGCCCCCGGAACCCCGAAAGCATGTGCAACCCCTTGCTTCAGGCCCGACTCATGAACGAAGCCCAGGTGGAGCTCAACGTACTGCTGGGCCTTTGCGTGGGGCACGATACCCTGGCCCTGCGGCAGCTCAAGGCCCCGACCACCGTACTGGCCGTCAAGGACCGCATGCTTGGGCACAATCCCCTGGCCGCCCTGTATTCCGGCTATTTCGCCTATCTCAAAAAACCAGTGTAGCTGGCCGTACCCATTATGGACAATACGATAGAAAAACATATTCAGAATCTGCGCGACAGGCTCGCCTATCTGGTGGATATCTTCGCCGGCAAGCACAAGGACAACGCCCAGCTGCTGGAAGAAAAGCTCGCAGCCTTCGCAAGCCGCGCCCGTGCCGGGCAGCTGGAAGACCCTTTTGCCGAACTGGCCACGGTGGAGGATCTTTTTGGCTATGTGGAGCGCCGTCTTGACGCCGGCATCACGCCCATGGACCGGGTGCGCATTGTGCGCCACCCGCAGCGCATCTGCCTGCGGGACATCCTGGAAAACGTCTACGACAACTTCACGGAAGTGGGCGGCCAGGACGAGCACAGCCTGGACCCCAGCATGCTCATTGCCCGCGCCGTCATCACCCGCCGGCGCGGCAAAAAGACCTACACCCAGTCGGTCATGGTCATCGGGCAGGAGAAGGGCCACGGGGCGGAGTTTCGCAACGGCGGTTCGGTAAAGCCCTGGGGCAACGCCAAGGCGCAGCAGTATATGCGCGTGGCTGAAACCGAGGGCATCCCCATCCATACCTATATTTTTACGCCCGGTTCCTATCCCCTTGAGGACTACCCCGGCGCGGCCCAGCAGATCGCCCGCAATATTTACAGCATGGCGGGCCTGCGGGTGCCGGTCGTTACGGTTATTTCCGAAGGCGGCTCCGGCGGGGCCGAGGCCATCGGCCTGGCGGACAAGCGGCTTATGCTCTCCCACGGCTACTATTCCGTCATTTCGCCCGAAGGGGCCGCCGCCATTGAGGGCCGCCTCAAGGCCGGGCAGCGCGCCACGCCGGAGCTTATTGAGCACTGCGCGGAGCACCTCAAAATTACGGCGCAGGACAACCTGAAGTTCGGCTATATCGACCGCATTGTGCAGGAGCCCCCCTTGGGGGCGCGGCCCTGGCATTTCGACTTTTTCCGTCAGCTCAGGCAGGAAGTGCTGCGCGCCACGGACGAGGTGGTCATTTCCACCCGCAAGATGCCTGTGCTCAAGCGCCTGGCGCTTTCGCGCGTGCGGCGGCCCGACGCCAATCTGGACGACATGTACACCCGCTGGGGGCTTTCCTCCGCGGCCAAGGACCGCCTGCGCGCAAAGCGGCAGCAGAAGTTTCTGCGGCTCTCGCGCCAGGCCGCGCGCGACCGCCGCCCCTTCCTCACCAAGATGGCCGCCGCCTCCTGGGACTGGATCTCCAAACCCTGGATCAGCTTCAAGTACGATTTCTACCGCAAGCACCAGCGGCAGATACGCACCTTTGTGGAAGAGATGGGCAACGAGTGGGAGGTATTCAAGGGCAGGCTGCTGGCCCCTTGGCGTCGGCTCACCCGCAAGCTGCCCAGCGCCCGGCCAGATAACAAGGCCAAGGAGCTGACGGCCCTTTCCACCTGGTCGGACGACGGCCGCCGCAGCAAGTGGAACTACATCTCGCCCCGCTACAAGATCGACCGCGCCGTAACCTGCCCCAACAGCGCCTCTTACGGCTGCCTGGACCTCTGGGGGCCGGACCTTTTTGCCGAATTTGCCGGCGTGTGCAGCCACTGCGGCTACCACTTCCCCATGGAGCCGGAATGGTATGTGAAAAACGTCTTTGACCTCGGCTCGGTGTTTGAATTTAACAGCGAAATTGAGGCGGGCAACCCCCTGGACTTTCCCGGCTTCGGGGAGCGCATCGCCGCCGCCCAAAAGAAGACCGGGGCCAAGAGCGGCTGCATGACCTTTGAGGCCCGCATCGACAACATCAAGATGGTGGTGGCCATGCTCATGGGCACCTTCCGCGGCGGCTCCGTGGGCGCGGCCGAAGGCTATAAGTTTGTGGAGGCCGCCCAGCGCGCCGCCAAAAAGCGCTACCCCTTCCTGGCCTATGTGCACGGCACCGCCGGCATCCGCATCCAGGAGGGCACCCACGGCGTCATCCAGATGCCGCGCTGCACCGTGGCCGTGCGCCGCTACATTGAATCCGGCGGGCTGTACATGGTGCTCTACGACACCAATTCCTTTGCCGGGCCGGTGGCCAGCTTTCTTGGCTGCTCGCCCTACCAGTTTGCCGTGCGCTCGTCCAACATCGGCTTTGCCGGGCCGGGCGTCATTAAAGAAACCACGGGCATGGACGTGCCGCCCAAGTACCACCGCTCCTACCGGGCCCTCTCGCGCGGGCACATTCAGGCCATCTGGGACCGGCGGCAGATTCGCGCCAACCTCAAACAGGCCCTGCTCACCATCGGCGGGCGGAACCTGTATTATCGCTAGGACGTTATGATCAACATCTCCGCACTGCTGGACGAAATCAAGGCCGCGCCCTACCGCGAAATCGTCATCAGCACCCCCCACACGGGGCGCGTGACCTTCGCCGGGCTGCACCAGGGGGAAACGGCCCTGGGGCCGCAAGGCCTCTGGAAGGAAAAACCCGGCACCCTCGTGGCCACCCTGGAGCGCGAACACAACCCCAAGCCCATCTGCGCCCCGGAAAAAGGCGAGGTCAGCCGCATTCATACGGAGCTGGAAGGGGCCTTTGTGGAGGCGGGCACGCCTTTGGCCGTGCTGCGGCACAAGCTCACCCGCGCCGAGGTGGAGCACATCATTCTGCAAAAAGCCCTGCACCTCTTCCTTGCGCCGGAGCGCGCCAAATACTACTTCACGCCTGAGGTGGACAAAAAAATCCGCGCGGCGGACGCCCAGTCCGTGGCGGTGCGCGACGGTATGGAAATTCTGATCATGTCGCGCATGAAGCGGGAAGTGCCCCTCAACTACACGGGGCCGGACGGCGTCATCTACGCCGTTTACTTTAAATACAACGAGAATATGGACGTCGGCGCGCCGCTTATCGGCGTCTGCCCCAAGGACCAGTTGTCCGCCATTCAGGAAGTGGTCATGCGCGTGCGCACGGAATGGTCTGAAACGGAATAGTCGAGGCCCCGCAGCGCTCGCTGTCCTGGCGGCGCACAGGCGCACGCCGCCGCAAAGGCGCACGGCGAGGCCCTGCGACGCTGGGCGGGAGGGCCTGCCAGCCTGCGCGAAGGCGCATTCGCAAACCCCAATGAGCTGAAAATCCGTTGCGCTTTGGGCGGGCTTCGGCCCGCGCCCGGAGCCGGTTTTTTTGAGGAGGGCGTATGGGTAAGGCCCTGCAGATTCGCGTCACAGCCGTGACCTGGAACGAAGACCTGCTGGAGCAGCTTTGGCCGCAGCTGACCGAGCTGGCTTTCAGCGTGCCCATCAAACACGAAAAGCACGGCGTGCTGGAAATGGTGCGCGCCCTGGACGAGGGCCTGCAGTTTCTGCCCTGGTCCGAAGCCCGGCGCGCGGCCCTGGGCCCCGGCATCCGCGAGGCGGCCCGCATCAAGACCGCGCTGGAGGCCGCCCTGGCCGATTGGCAACCCCGTGAGGCCAACGCCCTGAGCGACAAGCTGGAAGACGTGCTGGACAGCCTGGAACAGGCCTTTGTGGCCTGACGCACGGCCCAACGCAACCTAACGGAGAATACTCCATGCTGAACAAAGTAATGATCATCGGCCGGCTGGGGCGCGACCCGGAGCTGCGCTACACGCAGAGCGGCGCTCCTGTGGCTTCCTTGAACGTGGCTACGGACGAATCCTATACCGACCGTGACGGCAACAAGGTGGAGCGCACCGAGTGGCACCGGGTTTCGGTGTTCCAGCGCCAGGCGGAAAACTGCGCCGCGTACCTTGCCAAGGGCAGCCTTGTCTATGTGGAGGGCAGCCTGCAGACCCGCAAATGGCAGGACCAGCAGGGCCAGGACCGTTATACCACCGAGATTAAGGCCCAGCGGGTGCAGTTTCTGGACCGCAAGGGCGAAGGCCCGCGCGGCGGCCAGGGCGGCCCCGGCGGCTATGAGGACGACTATGGCGCGCCCGCGCAGCGTCGCGGCGGCCAGGGCGGCGGCCCGCGCGGTGGGCAGCAGGGCGGCGGCAAGCCGCAGCCCCGGCAGCCGGAAGAAGACTTGGGTCCGGCTTTCCCTTCCGAGGCCTCCAATATGGACGATGTGCCCTTTTAGCGCAGATTACCTTTGAGAATATGCCTTCTCAAAGGTTACGCACGCTCGTTTCGGCGCTTACCAGCGCAGATGCAGGGCGCTTACGCTTCCACAGCGGGCGTCAGTCGCCAGGGCATTCCAATGTTGCAATGCCGTGCGGGCGGCAAGCCGCGCGCTCGCGAGCCGGAACGCCGCCACCAGCGTGATTGTTATACAAAGTCCACGGACGTCCCTGCGCAGCGTCCGTGGGCTTTGGCTTTGTTTGCGCGGCGGCCAAGGCGGCCCCGGCGGCTATGAGGACGACTATGGCGCGCCCGCGCAGCGTCGCGGCGGTCAGTCCGTTTCTTCGGGGATTGTCAGGGTGCCCAGAATGCGTTTTTCTTCGTGCGCCGGTTCCATGGTCACCTGGCCCACATCCGTTGGGTCGGTCAGCTCCCCATAAAACACGCAGCGGTTTCTTCCCTGGCGTTTGGCCGCATAGGTGGCCATATCCGCATGGTTGAAAAGCGTGGCGAAGTCCCGCCCGTCCTGGGGATAACAGGCCACCCCCAGGCTGGCGGTAAGGGAGAGGCTTGCCTCTGAGGCGCGGCACTGCGTGCGCAGCTGACTGACCAACCTTTGGGCGCGCTGGCGGATCTGCTCCCTGGACATCCTGGCAGTGCAAAAGACCAGGAATTCGTCCCCGCCCACCCGGCCCACGATGTCCGTATTGCGGAAGTTGCGGCTGATGATCCGGGCCATTTCAATGATGGCCTTGTCGCCCGCCGCGTGGCCCAGCCTGTCGTTGACGCTTTTGAAGTTGTCAAAATCGATCATGAACATGGCGTTGCCGCCGTCGTCCCCCGGCGCGTCTTCGTGCTGGTTAAGCATGTCCAGCATCCGCGCGGCGGCCTGCTCCGTAGCTTTTTTGTTGCGCATGCCCGTGGCGCTGTCCCTGTTGGCCTGGGAGCGGAGCTGAAATTCCAGGGCTTTTTGCTGGTCAATATCCGTAATAATGCCGAAAACATAAATGGGTTTGTCCTGGGCATTGGTCAGGTTGGAGGCCTCAATGCGGTACCAGCGGGCTTGCCTCTCGGCGTCGTAGAGGCGCAGATCCAGGGCGATTTTGACGTGGTGCGGGCGTTGGCGCACGGCCGTCTGGAAGGCGGCCAGGCGTTCCCGGTCCTGCTCGTGCACGGGGATGCCGGTGTGCTGGGGATCCGGCTCCAGGATGTTGAATACGCGGCCGAAAGTCTGCAGCCATTGGGCGGAACAGGAAAAATGGCCTGATTCCAGGTTCTGCTCAAAGATGATGATGTCGTGCTGCTCCAGAATGAAATGGTAGCGCTCGTCGGAAATGCGTTTGGCCTGAGCGGCCTCTTTGTTGTGGCTCACGTCAAAGATGATGCTCTGGATGTAGGGCGCGCCGTGGTCCACGCTGACCGGGGAGCCTTTGTGGCACATCCAGATGAGGGCCCCGCTTTTGGCCCGCACGCGGTATTCCGCATCAATGTGCAGCCCGCTTTCCAGCTGCTGTTCCATGGTGTTCAGGGCGCTTTCTCTATCGTGCTCATAGATGGTGGAGGCAAAGTCGTGGCCGAAATTGTGCAGAAATTCTTCCCTGGAATACCCGAGCATTTTTAAGAAATTGGGGCTGAGAAACAGGAAGGGCCCGTGCAGACCGGCGAACTTGATGACCCCGTCGGAAATGCTGGAAATGATGGAGCGGTAATCCTCCTGCTGCAGGCGCAACCTGTGGGCCGCGCGCCGCACCATGTACATCAAGGCCACGGCCAGCAGCGTAACCACCAGGATGATGCGCCAGATCAGGGTGGTGGTGATGGCGTTTTGCCGGGCCACCAGCTCTTTTTCCACTTGCTGCGGCAAGAGGGAAACCACCTGCCAGCCGAAGTCCGGCAACGGGCTGGTGTAAAGATAAAGGCGTTGGCCGGAATCGTGGTCGGCAAAATGCACAGCCGCGTTTTGCAGGCCTGCCTTGAACCGTCGCTGCAAAAAGCCGCGCAGGGATGGCGGCAACCCCTCCTGGCCGAACAGGGGCAGCAGATCCTCCATGCGTTTCTCCGGCGGGGGCGTCCAGAACAGGGCCTGCGCGTTGTCGTCCACCACCACGGTGTAGATGCTGCGGCCAAAGGCCATGGATTCCAGGCTTTGCTCCACCCGGTTCGGTTTGACGCCGCCCACAAGCACCGCCGCGACCTGGCCGCTGCGCCATACCGGCGCAGCCATGATCAGACATCGATCCTGCGGGCTGGTTTCCCGCATGCTGAAGCCTGCCGCGCCCGCGCGGGCCCGCAAAAAGGCCGGCGTATGGCTGTGGTCCACCGGGTTGCCATTGCAATCCGTTCCCTTGCCGTCCAGATCCGTCAGGCTGTAACAGCGCAGCCCTTGCGCCCGCAGCATGGGGGCCAGAGTGGTGACCATGCTGGCGGCTTCTCCCGGCGTTTTGTCGTCCAGCACTGCGGCCGCGCTTTTTAGTTCCGCCAGCTGTGCGGCGGCGGTCCGTTCCAAGCTGTTGGTATGGCGCTGGTGTATCTCCTGCAGCCGGGTAACCATGCTCTGGCTGAGGTTCTGGTTGGTCTGGTCCGCATAGTCATGTACAAAAAAAAGCAGCACCAGGAACAGTGCCGGCAAAAAAAGCGCCAAGGCGATGACGGTAACGGGCTTGGACATACGCACATCCGAGTGTTGGGTAAGGGCAGACTAATATCTTTGCCGGACAAAGGGAAGCTCTGGACCCGGCTTGAAAGATATTTTTAGGGTACGGAATTCTGTGAGACCCTTGGAAAACGCCGAAATGAGATCTATAGGTCTCAAGGGTTCCCCAGGATTCGGATGCGGCGGGGGGCAGGTGTTCCGGGGGCACGTTGTCGCGGTCTCAGGGGTTCCCCAGGATTCGGATGCGGCGGGGGCTTCAGCCCATGTAGTCCGGCGGCGGCGTGTCAAAACCCCGCAGGATTGCCAGCAGGCCCTGCGACCATTGGCTGCGGATGCTGTAGAAGTAGGGGTCCGTTTCCGTAATGCGCCTGCCCGCGGGCAAGGTCAGGCTGTCGGCCTTGTAGACCATGAGGTCTATGGGAAAGCCCACGGAAAGGTTGGAGCGGATGGTGGAATCGAAGGAGACCAGCGTGGCCCGCACAGCGTCGTCCAGGTTGCTTTCGTAATTGATGGCCCGGTCAAGAATGGGTTTGCCGTATTTGCTTTCGCCGATTTGAAAGAACGGCGTGTCACGGGTGGCGTAGATGCTGTTGCCCTCGTTGTAGATAAGATAGAGGCGCATGCCGTGCCCCTTGATCTGCCCGCCCAGCAAAAAGGTGCTGCCGAAGCCGCCGCCCTCCTGCACCATGGTGGCCATCTGCTTGGTCTGGTAGGCTACTTCAGTGGCGTAGCGGCCCACCATTTCCGCCGCTTCGGAGAGGCTGGGGATGTTGCCCAGGTGCTGGCGGTCGTCCTGCCGCAGTTCGCGCCGCAGGCGATTGACTACCGCCTGGGAGGTGGCAAGGTTGCCCGCCGTAAGCAGAAAAATGACCCGTTCCCCCTCCGCGCCGAAGGTGAACATCTTTTTGAAGGTGGAAATATGGTCCACCCCGGCGTTGGTGCGCGTGTCGCTGGCCAGAACCATCCCGCTTTTCAGGCGGATGCCGACGCAATAACTCATACTCTTCCCCGGAGAGGCTTGCAGGTTGCGGCAACAAAGGGCCTATGCCGTTCTGTATAAGCCCCCGGCGGCCGCGCCGCAACCGTTGGCCCGGAGCCTTTTGAACTTGCGGCATTGCAACCTGCAATGCCGTGGCGGCTGGCCAGCAGACACTCGCCGTGCAGGCGTGAGCGCAATGTATTTGCGCTGGTGAGCGTCGGAACGAGCCTGTCGTAACCTTTGCGAATGCCTGTGCGCAAAGGTAACCAGATCTGAAAGGGCCTTGGCGGCCGCGCCAGGCATTACTGCTGGGCCGCCACCTGCACGCGGTAGTCCATATGCTCGTGCCCGCCCCCCACGCGGATGCCCCGCACGGGCGCGGCGTCGTTGTAGTCCAGGCCCAGGGCGATTTGCACATGCCGGGCCGGGGCGAACAGCTGGTTGCTTACGTCAAAAACGTACCAGCGGCCGTCCAGCCAGGCTTCGGCCCAGGCATGGCTCGCCAGGTGCTGCTCTGACTCAGTATAAAGATACCCGGAAACGTAGCGCGCAGGCACGCCCATGGCCCGCGCCCCGGCCAGGAAAACGTGGGTGTGGTCCTGGCAGACCCCAACGCCCAGGGCAAAGGCCTCGTCCGCCGAGGTACTGACGCCCGTGCGGCCCTTGGCGTAGGGCATGTGGGCCAGGATGTCGGCGCTGAAGGCCTGCAGCGCCCTGCGGCTGACGCCCCGGCCCAGGCGGCGCGCGGCCATTTCCCGGATGGGGCCGGTGCAGCGCGTGAGCGGCGTTTCGCGCAGGAACAGCCCTGGCGGCAGGCGGTCGTCCTCCAGCCAGTCCAGGTCTTCTTCCAGTTCTACCTCGCCCTGGGCTTTGATGCGCAGGCACTCGTGCGGTTCCGGCAGGCTCAGCAGGGTGCAGCAGTTGCCGAAGCCGTCAAAAAGCTCGCTGCCGCAGCGGGGCAGGGCGAGGCTCCAGGAAAGCACTTTTTGTCGCCCCAGGCTCAGGGGCGTTACCCGCAAAAGCTGGATGCTGCGTTTGGTGGGGCTGTCATAGGCATAGCAGGTCTCGTGGGTCACCTTGATTTTCATACGCCATCCTCAAAAAGTTCGTTGAGCCGGTCAAGCCAGCGGTAAAACAGCTGTACGTCCAGGGTAAAGACCATGGCCTGGGCGGGCTGTTTCAGCTGATCCCAGGCCGTGCCCGAAGGCAGGCCCGTGGTCGCCATGGCCAGTTGCCGGAATTGCCCGGCGTGGCTGTCGCCGAAGCGGATATGGTTGTCCAGGGTTTCCACCGCGTCGCCCAGCTGCCAGAAAAGGCTCACCAGCGGCTCCTGGGACTGCATGGCCCGCTGGCAGGCCTGCAGCTGAAAGCAGGCCGCCCGCTGGCTGCCCGCCTGGCGCAGCCGGTTGACCGTGTTGAACAGGTCGTAGGCGTCCTGGTCGATAACGCCGCGCACGGTCTGCACGTTGTCGTTAACGCGCTCAAACAGGGCCGACAGCTCCTTGGCGCGCATGGTTTCGTCCAGGTCGGCCGGGTCCGCGCGCAGACCCATGGCCCGGACGCAGGCGGCCGCATTGACGGCCTGGGGGCCGAAAAAGCGGCCGTAGAGGCGCTCTGTGCGCTGCATGTAGCGGCCAAGCCAGTAGAGATCGCCGGCGGTGGAAAGCAGCAGGGTCATCACGCGCCCTCCGTTCCGGTCTGTAAGTTGCGGGGCGCGCCCTGGGGGCGCAGCACCCAGGTATCCTTGACCCCGCCGCCCTGGGAGGAATTGACCACCAGCGAACCTTCGCGCAGGGCCACGCGGGTGAGGCCCCCGGCCGAAAGACGCACCTTTTGGGGGCTGGTGAGCACAAAGGGCCGCAGGTCGATGTGCCGGGGGGCGATGCCTTCCTCCACGCAGGTGGGGCAGGTGGAAAGGGCCAGGGTGGGCTGGGCGATGAAATTGCGCGGCGCGGCCAGGATGCGCTCCCGGTAGGCGGCGATCTCCGCCCTGGTGGAACGCGGCCCCACCAGCATGCCGTAGCCGCCGGAGCCCTGGGTTTCCTTGACCACCAGCTCACCCAGGTGCTCCAGCACATAGGCGAGGTCGTCCTTTTTGCGGCACATCCAGGTGGGCACGTTGTGCAGGATGGGCTTTTCATCCAGATAAAAGCGGATCATCTCGCCCACATAAGGGTAGATGGATTTATCGTCGGCCACGCCCGTGCCCGGCGCGTTGGCCAGCATGACGTTGCCCGCGCGGTAGGCCGCCATAAGGCCCGGCACGCCCAGGACGGAATCCGGGCGGAAGGCGAGGGGGTCCAGAAAGGCGTCGTCCAGGCGGCGGTAGATGATGTCCACCTTCTGCCTGCCGCAGACCGTGCGCACATAGACTGTGTTGTTTTCCACAAACAGGTCGTAGCCGTGCACCAGGGGCACGCCCATGGAGCGCGCCAGAAAAGCGTGCTCGTAGTAGGCGCTGTTGTAGCGCCCTGGCGTGAGCACCACCATGTAGGGATCGTCCTTGCCGCTGCACTCGGCCAGGCTTTGCCGCAGCAGGGCGGGGTAGTCGTCCACGGGCAGCACGGCGTCCGCGTCCAGCACGCCCTCCAGCAGGCAGGCGCTCACGGCGCGGCTTTCAATCATGTAGGAGACGCCTGAGGGCGTGCGCAGGTTGTCCTCCAGCACATAATAGTCGCCGTCGCCGTGGCGCACGATATCGATGCCGCCGATGTGGGCGTAGATGGGCTGCGGCAGGCGGATGCCCAGCATCCACGGCTCGTAGCCGGTATTGGCGATAATCTGTTCCTGCGGCACCACCCCGGCGCGGATGATGGCGCCTTTGTGATAGACGTCGTCCAGAAAAGCGTTGAGGGCCCGGATGCGCTGGGCGCAGCCCGCCTCCAGAATGCGCCAGGCCTCTTCCGTGATAATGCGCGGGATGATGTCAAAAGGGATGACCCGCTCCGTATTGCTGGCGTCGCTGTAAACCGTAAAGGTCACCCCTTTGCGGTAGAACATGGCCAGCGCCTGTTGGTTAAGCGTCTCCAGCTTGTCCGGCCCGTTGCGTTCCAGCCAGGTCGCCACGGCGGCGTAGGAAGGGCGCACGCTGCCGTCCGGGGCGTACATTTCGTCATATGGCACGGTGGTATTCACGTTCAGGTCCATCCTTACAGCGGCGTGCGTCGGCTTGGGCGGGGCACGCAGGCCCCGGCGGGCGGGGCCCCGGCGGCCAAAAGACCGCAAGCTCCCGGCGCTAAAGCCCAACACACTGTAAGGGAAGCAAAGGCAGTGCCAAATATAAATTTAATAATTATTGATAGATAGAAAATACATGTGGTATAAAATTGTATTATTTGACCGGAATAAAACAATTTTGCATTGCAAGGGTGATTGCCCAGAGCGCCGCGGCCGTGGGAACGCGGCAAAGGCCGCCGCCATGCAGGCGTAAGCGGAAGCTATTTGGCTGGTAAGCGCCGGAACGCGCGTGTCGTAACTGTTGCGAAGGCATATTCTCGAAGGTAATCGGCTGCAATCGGTGCGGGGGCCTGGGGCGGCGGCTGCAATCGGTGTGGGGGCGCAGATGCGCGGCAGGATGCGCAGCCGCGGCGCGCGGACGCAAAAATCCCCGCAGCGGGCCGGGGCCGCGCGTGCGGGGATAGTGCGCCGGAAAGCGGCGGGTCGGGCGGCCGTCAGCCGCGCAGGATGTCTTCCAGGGCGGCGGCGAAAATGTCCAGATCGGCCTCGGCGATGTTCAGGGGCGGCAGCAGGCGCAAGGTGACGCCGTGGCTCAGGTTGCAGATGATGCCCCGGCGCAGCAGCTCCTCCCACAGGCCCTGGGCGGGGGCGGTCAGCTCCACGCCGATCATCAGGCCCAGGCCGCGCACATCGCGGATTTTGTCCGGCATGGCGGCCTGGAGTGCCCGGAGCTTGCCCATCAGGCGGCCGCCCAGGGCGGCCGCCCGATCCGCCAGATGGTCGCGCTGCATGATTTCCACCACCTTGGCCGCCACGGCCGAGGTCAGTGCGCCGCCGCCGAAGGTGGTGGCGTGGCTGCCGGGCCCGAAGCCTTTGGCCATTTCGTCCGTGGCCAGCATGGCCCCCATGGGCAGGCCGTTGGCCAGGGATTTGGCCACGCTGATGGCGTCCGGGGTGAGGCCGAAGTTCTGGAAGGCCCAGAATTTGCCCGTGCGGCACATGCCGGCTTGCACTTCATCGCAGAGAAAGAGGATGTCGTGCCGGCGGCAGAGGGCCTCCACCCCGCGCAGATAGTCTCCGGGCAGGGGCACGACGCCGCCTTCGCCCTGAACCACTTCCACTAGCACGGCGGCGGTGGCGGGGGTAATGGCGGCCTCCAGGGCTTCCAGGTCGCCGGTGGGAACCTGCACAAAACCTTCGGGCAGGGGCGTGAAGCCCTCGCTAAGGTTTGCGCGCCCCGTGGCCGCCAGGGTGCCCAGGGTGCGGCCGTGGAAACAGCCGCCCAGCGAAATAATGGTGTAGGCGTCCCGTTTTTTGACCGTGCGCATGTAGCGACGGGCCAGCTTGATGCAGGCTTCGTTGGCCTCCGCCCCGGAGTTGCAGAAAAAGGCCTTGCCGTGGTGGCTGGTGGACAAAAGCCGACGGGCCAGCTCCAGCTGCTCCTCCTGATAAAAGAGGTTGCTCACATGCCAGAGCTTGTGGGCCTGCTGTTCCAGGGCGGCGCAGATCTCGTCGTTGCAGTGGCCAAGGGCCGTCACGGCGATGCCCGCCAGGAGGTCGATGTATTCCTTGCCGTCCACATCCCAGAGTCGCGCGCCTTTGCCTCGGACCACAGCCAGGGGATAACGGCTGTACGAACGGCAGAGCAGGTGCTCTTCCTCGGCTTTGACGGCGGCAAAGGCTTGTGACATGGCTGTGCTCCTTCTGTAAGGATAGCAATGAGTTGATGAAAAACCGTCGCCACGGCACGCGCGGCGCGGCGCAGAGTGGGGCCGGATCAGCGGCCTGTGTGCCCGAAGCCGCCCGCGCCCCGGGCCGTGGGGGCCAGGGACGGGACTTCGCGCCAGCAGGGGCGCGCCACGGGCTGAAAAATGAGTTGGGCCACGCGGTCGCCGCGTCGGACGCGCAGCGGCTTTTCTGACGTGTTCAGGAGGTAGACCAGGATTTCCCCGGTATAGTCCGGGTCGATGACGCCCACGCCCTGGGCCACGGTGAGGCCGTCGCGCGCGCCGAGGCCGCTGCGGGAATAGATAAAGCCCGCCACGTTGGCGTCGCGCGGCTGCACGCTCAGGCCCGTGGGCGTCAGAAGGCGCGCGCCGGGCTGCACCACGGCCTCGTCCGCCTCCAGGCAGGCGCGCAGGTCCAGGCCCACGGCCTGGGCCGTGGCCGGCGCAAGGCAGGTTGCGGGTGCGGGAACGTACATTTCCCGCGCGGCGGGGCGCACAAAGGCCACGTCCACCTCAAAGGCGGCTGTGGGGACAAGGGGCTCAGGGGCGGGGTGGGGCGTATGCATGCCCGTGTAGTAGCGCAGGATGCTTCCGGGGGCAAGCGGGGAGTGCCCCTCTTGGGGCACACGCGGCCTCACGGGCTGCAAAAAGCCCGCAGCCGGGGCTGTGGTTCCCGGCTGCGGGCGCATAAGGTCAGGGAGAAGGCCCCTAAACCTCGAAGAGCATTTCCAGATCCTCGCGGGTCAGGGATTTCCAGGCGTCCTGGCCGGGGATGATGGCCTCGGCCACGCCGCGTTTGGCCTCCTGCAGCTTGAGGATTTTTTCCTCCACCGTGTTCTGGCAGATGAGCTTGTAAGAGAAGACCTGCCGGGTCTGGCCGATGCGGTGGGTGCGGTCCGTGGCCTGGCTTTCCACCGCCGGGTTCCACCAGGGGTCGTAGTGGATGACGTAGTCTGCCGAGGTGAGGTTGAGGCCCGTGCCGCCCGCCTTGAGCGAGATGAGGAAGATGGGAATATCCGGGCTGTTGTTGAAGCGGTCCACCTGGTCGAAGCGGTCCTTGCTGGCCCCGTCCAGATAGCAGAAGGGCACCTGAGAGAACTCCAGCCACTGCCGGATGATGTGCAGCATCTGCACAAACTGCGAGAAGACCAGCACTTTGTGCCCGCCCTCCACGATCTCCATGATCATATCCTTGAAGGCGTCGAACTTGCCCGAAGGCAGGTTGTTGGAGAAGCCGGGCAGGTCCAGCTTGAGCAGGCGCGGGTGGCAGCAGATCTGGCGCAGCTTGAGCAGGGCGTCCAGAATGGACATCTGGCTTTTGGCCAGGCCTTTTTCGTCCACATCGGCCAGCACCTGGGCGCGCAGCTTGCGGGCCAGGGCGGCATACAGCTCGGCCTGGGCGTCCTCCAGGGCGCAGCAGGTGACGCTTTCCACCTTGGGCGGCAGATCTTTGGCCACCTCGGCCTTGGTACGGCGCAGGATGAAAGGCCGCACGCGGGTGCGCAGATAGTCCAGGGTTTCGGCGTCGCCATCCTTGATGGGCTTGACGATGCCGCGCTGGAAGGCGTGCTGCGAGCCGAGAAAGCCGGGCATAAGAAACTCAAACAGGGACCAGAGCTCAAAGAGGTTGTTCTCAATGGGCGTGCCCGAAAGGCAGAGGCGCATGCGGGCGTTGATGCGGCGCACGGCGCGGGCCGTGATGGTATTGGGGTTTTTGATGTTCTGGGCTTCGTCCAGGATGACGGTGTTGAACTCGTATTTTTCCATCTCCTCCAGGTCGCGCCGCAGCAGGGCGTAGGTGGTGATGATCAGGTCCGAGCCCGCGATATGCTTGAACATACCTTCGCGCCTGGTGCCGTAGATGGTCAGGCGCTTGAGCTCAGGCACGAATTTTTGCGCCTCGCGCTCCCAGTTGGGCAGGACGGAGGTTGGCACCACAATGAGGTTGGGGCCCTCGTAGCGGCGTTCCACCATATACTGGATGAAGGCCAGGGTCTGCACGGTTTTGCCCAGGCCCATTTCGTCGGCCAGAATGCCGCCGAAGCCGTATTCCGACAGAAAGTTGAGGTAGGAGAGACCCTGCGCCTGATAGGCGCGCAGGCTGGCGTTGAGCCCCTTGGGCGGGGCAATGGGCCGCACCTCGCGGAAAGAGCGGATCTTCTCGCGCAGGTTGTTCCAGAAGGAATCTGTGGCCGCGCCGGGCAGGTCTTCCAGCAGGCTGTCCAGCACCGGGGCCTCGAACTGTTTGAACTTCTGCTGCGGCGGTTTGCTGGGGTCCAGGCCCAGGGCAGTGAGCTTGTGGGCCAGCTTTTCCAGCCAGGCTTCCGGCAGGCTGGTGTAGGAGCCGTCCTTGAGCTGCACATAGCGTTTGCCGCGCGCCCAGGCCTTCCAGATTTTTTCCAGGGGCAGGGACTGGCCCTCGTAATCCACAGTAATGTCCAGGGAGAACCACTTTTCCTTCTCGTTGCTGGTGACCTGGGCCGTGATGTTGGACATGGCCGTGCGCACCTTGTAGCGGGAGAGGGCTTTTTCGCCGTAGACGCGGTAGTTTTCCACCAGTTTGGGGTAGGAATCCAGCAGGAAGGCGATGGCCTCTTCCGGCTCCAGAAACCAGAGCTTGTTGGAGCGGGCCTGAAAGCCCATGCCCGTAAGCTCGGTCATGAGCTGCGCTTCCTCCTCCTGATGGCGGCGCACCAGGTAGGTCTGCCCCCCGTAGCCGTAGCTGCCGGTCTGGAAGTCGGGGTTGGGCCCGTTGAGGGTGAATTCGCCGTGGCGGGTTTCGTAAACGTTGTCGATTTCCAGGGTCAGCAGGCTGCCTTCTTCGTCCAGGAAGAGCTTGGGGTTGTAGGTGGCGGGCTGGAAGACCGGCTCCATGAGCTTGAGGAACTGCTGCGGCTCGTAGAGCTCCGAGGCGGGCAGGCGGGTCCAGACCCGGTCCAGAAATTCCGAAATCTCTTCGTGGGGCACCACGGGGCGTTCATAGATGAGGTTGCGCACCAGGGAGGGGTAGAGGCCCGTCTGCACCGGGTAGAAATTGTGCTGATAACAGACCCAAAGGGGCATCTGTCCGTGGAAGGTGATGGGCGCGTCTTCAGGGGCGGTGCTTTCAGGCTGGCTGCCCCCGCGCTCGTTGCCGGTGGCGCGTCCCGCCCGGATGGGCAGGGGGGGGCGGCCCTCCCGCTTGAGCAGCACGTCAAAGTGGAAGCCCGTGTCGTCCAGGATGGGCTTGAGCTTGAGGGAGAAGGGCGTGCTCTCAATGCGGCAGGGCATGTCCGTATCTTTCCACAGCAGGTAGTATTCTTTGCGCACGGACCAGAAAAACCAGGAGGTGAGCCCCTGGGGGATCTCCACCCGATGGCCGTAATAATCGAGGTGCTGGCCGATCTGTCGGGCCACATGGGGCAATTGGGGCGAAAATTCGCACCATTCGGGGTTCTGGATGATCTGCTCCAGCGTTATTTCGTTGTGCACGCTGGAGAGGCCGGATTTGTTCTGCCGCCCGCGGAAGAAGGAGACCAGCAGCCGCCCCTGTTCCGGTTCAAAGCGAAAAATGAGATAGTGGCGGCCGGGCTCCGGCTCCATATCAGTGGAGAAAAAGTTGCGGAAGCTCTGCTTCCAATCCGTGCTGGGGGGCGGGGTATCCTCCGGGTCGCCCTGTTCCTTGCGCAGCTCTTCCATCAGGCGCAGGGCCAGGGCCGCCACATGACGGCAGATGCCCGTAAAGGCGTCGGAGCAGTTGCACTGGTGCCGCGTGCTGCGGTCGGTGATGGTGAAGCTCAGGCTCGGCGTGTAGACCTGCAGGTCGCCCCCCTGGATGACGCCCTGTACGTCCCAGGTTTCGCCTTCCTGGATATTTATTTTTTGCACCTCTCCCTCGGAGAGGATATAGTAGGCTGCGTCGCGGATGTACTCCGGCACGCTGTCGTGCAGAAAGGTCTGGCACATTTCGCGAACGACGCTCTGTTCTGATCGGCTCATGCGTTCCTCAAAGAACCCCTGAATCTGCGCCCGTACGGACGACTGCGGGGCGATGTTATGACGTTTGCGACAAATAGCACAGGTGGGGGGGCAAAAGCAATATGAAGTGTCTGGCAGATGGAAAAAATATTTTTTGAGCGCTCAATCAATCGGCGGGTTCTGCTGGCGGCGGCTGTGCTGGTTCTGCTCTGCACGGCGGCATTGTGCCCGGCGGCGGCTTCCTCCACGGGGCAGGGCGGCAAGGGCGAGGCTGCGGCCGCCTTTGGCGCGCCCGTGGACGGCGGGCGCATCCTTTTCGGCTCCATAGGTGAGGCCTCCAACCTCATCCCTTACCTTACGGCGGACGCGGCCTCGCACGAGATTGCGGACCTGCTCTATGTGGCGCCCCTGCGCTACGATAAAAACCTGCGGCCAGAGCCCTGGGCCGCAGAGAGCTGGAGCCTGGAGGACGGCGGCAAGCGCCTGCGCTTTACCCTGCGCAAGGGCATCCTCTGGGAGGACGGGGAGGAGCTGACCACGGCAGACGTGGCCTTTACCTGCAAGCTGGCCGCGGACCCGGCCACGGGCAGCCCCTATGCCGAGGACTTCCTGCGCATCAAGGAGCTGCGCGTTATCGACCGCTATACCTTTGAGGCGGTGTATGACCAGTTCTTTGCCCGGGCCGTGGCCACCTGGATGAACCCCATCCTGCCCAAGCACATTCTGGAGGGGCAGAACATCCGCAGTACGGATTTCGCCCGCAAGCCCATAGGCGCTGGGCCTTACCGGCTCACGTCGTGGGAGTCGGGCAGCCGCATGGTGCTTACGGCTTCGCCCACCTACTTTATGGGGCGGCCGCATATCAACAAGGTGGTCTACCGCATCATCCCCGATACCGCCACCATGTTTATGGAAACGCGGGCCGGACGGCTGGACGTTATGGATCTCTCGCCCCTGCAGTACCTGCGGCAGACCTCCGGCCCCGTATGGGAGCGGGAATTCCGCAAGTACCGCTATCTGGCCTCCATGTACGTCTTTCTGGGCTTTAACCTGGAGCATCCTTTTTTTAAGGATGTGCGGGTGCGCCGGGCCATCTCCCTGGCGCTGGACAGGGACGCCCTGGTCAAGGGCGTGCTGCTGGGCCAGGGCATCCCCGCTTTCGGTCCTTTCAAACCCGGCTCCTGGGCCAACCACCCCACGCTCCAGCCCGTGCGCCAGAACCTGGCCGCGGCCCGCGCTCTGCTGGCTCAGGCCGGCTTTGCCGACCGCAACCACGACGGCATTCTGGAGCGGGACGGCAAGCCGCTGGCCTTCACCATCCTCACCAACCAGGGCAACGAGCAGCGCATCCTTACGGCCACGGTCATCCAGTCGCAGCTGCGGGCCGTGGGCGTGGAGGTGCATATCCGCACGGTGGAGTGGGCCGCCTTTATCCGCGAATTTGTCAACAAGGGCCGCTTCGACGCCGTGCTTCTGGGCTGGACCATCCCGCAGGATCCGGACATCTATCAGGTCTGGCATTCTTCCCAGGCGGTGGAGGGGGGGCTCAACTTCACCCACTACCGCAATCCGGAGGTGGACAAACTGCTGGAAGAGGCGCGCTCACTGCCGGATCAGGGCCGGCGCGCCCGGCTTTACTGGCGCATCCAGGAGATTCTGGACCGGGAGCAGCCCTATTGCTTCCTTTTTGTGCCCTACGCCCTGCCTGTGGTGCAGCGCCGCTTTCAGGGCATAGAACCGGCCTTGGCCGGCATTATGTATAATTTTGAACAATGGTGGGTGCCCAAGGAGCTGCAGCGCAGCGCCCTGGAGCCCTGAGAACGCCCGCGCGCGGCCTTGGCGCATTGACAAGGCCGCGCCAGTCGGAACATAGTTTACACAAGGCCGCCTTTGCGCGGCATTTTTGTCCGCAGCGGGGCGCACGCATGATCCGTATTCAGGAAATTCTCGACAAGGTGGCGGCCAACAACCACAATGCCGATCTGGAGCTCATTCAGAAGGCCTACGTTTTTGCCGCCACAGCCCATGCGGGGCAAACCCGCCTTTCGGGCGAGCCGTACCTCTCCCACCCCCTGGCCGTGGCCGATACCCTGGCCCAGATGGGCTTTGACGAGCCCACCGTGGCCGCCGGGCTGCTGCACGACACGGTAGAGGACACCAAGGCCACCATTGAGGAAATAGAGGAGAACTTTGGCGAAGAAGTGGCCGACATTGTGGACGGCGTTACCAAAATCAGCAAAATTACCTTTGAAAATAAGGAAGAAGCCCAGGCGGAAAACATCCGCAAGATGATCCTGGCCATGAGCCACGACATGCGCGTGCTCATGGTCAAGCTGGCCGACCGCCTGCACAACATGCGCACGCTGGATTTTCAGAAAGCCTACAAGCAGAAGCGCATCGCTCAGGAAACCATGGATATCTACGCCCCGCTGGCCAACCGGCTGGGCCTCTATATCATGAAGCGCGACCTGGAGGATCTGAGCTTCAAATACCTGCGGCCGGACATTTACAATCAGATCGACCACTGGCTGGACAACCACCAGGTGGTGGAAAAACAGATCATTGAAAAGGTCGTGGCCCTGATCAAGGATCTGCTGGCGACCAACGCCATTGAAGGGCAGGTCTACGGGCGCATCAAGCACAAGTACAGCATCTACAAAAAAATGCAGTCCCAGTCCCTGACCCTGGACGAAATGCACGACATCATGGCCTTCCGCGTGCTGGTCAAGGACATCAGAGATTGCTACGCCGTGCTGGGGCTGGTGCATTCCCAGTGGCGGCCCGTGCACGGGCGTTTCAAAGACTATATTTCCATGCCCAAGGCCAACGGCTACCAGAGCCTGCACACCACGGTCATCGGGCCGGACGGCGAGCGCATCGAAATCCAGATCCGTACGGAGGAGATGCACCGCCAGGCCGAGCACGGCGTGGCCGCCCACTGGCTGTACAAAGAGAAAGGCCGCGTCAACAGCAAGGATTTGGAGCAGTTCGCCTGGCTGCGCGAGATTTTTGAGCGCCAGCGCGAGGAGAGCGACTCCCGCGAGTTCATGCACTCCCTCAAGATGGACCTCTTCAAGGACGAGGTTTACGTCTACACCCCGGCCGGCGACGTGAAGGAGCTGCCCGAAGGGGCCACTCCCCTGGATTTTGCCTTCATGATCCACAGCAATGTGGGCCAGCACTGCACCGGGGCCAAGATCAACGGGCGGCTCATGCCCCTGGGCACGGAGCTCAAAAACGGCGACGTGGTGGAAATCGTCACCGATCCTTCGCGCAATCCCAACCGGGATTGGCTCAAGATTGTCAAAACAGCCCGGGCCCGCAGCCGCATCCAGCGCTACCTGCGCACTGAGGAACGCAGCCACGCCGTGACTCTGGGCCGCGAACTCCTGGAAAAGGAAGGGCGCAAGGTCAGCCTTAACGTGGGCAAGGCCGCCAAGGAAGGCCAGCTCGCCCTGGTGGCGCAGGAGATGAATTTCGACAGCGTGGACGACCTAGTGGCCGCCGTGGGCTACGCCCACCTGACGCCGCGCAAGGTGCTCAACCGCCTCTACGCCGTTATCCACCCCGAAGAGCCTGCAGCGGCCGAGCCCGCGCCGCCTTCAGTCAAGGAAAGCAAGGAGGCCGCCGCCCGCAAAACCGAAGGCGTGGGCATTTCCGGCGTGGACGGCGTGCTCATGCGCTTTGCCAAATGCTGCAATCCCGTGCCCGGCGACCCCATCATCGGCTACATCAGCCGGGGCCTGGGCATCAGCGTGCACCGGGCGGATTGCCCCAATGTGGCCAATATGGAGCCGGAACGCCTCATTTCCGTCCACTGGGACGGCATGGAAGAAAAGCCTTACGAGGCCGGCATCTTTATTATTGCCAAGAACGAGCAGGGCGTGCTGGCCACCGTGGCCCAGACCATGGCCAAAAACAACGTGAACATCACTGGCCTGAACATGGATAACCAGGTGGACGGCCGGGCCAAGCTGCGCTTTACCGTTGAAGTGCGCGACGCCACCCAGCTCTATCAGCTTATTGAAGCCATCCGCGCCCTGCCCGCCATCCTGGAAGTGGTGCGCGACGCCGAAGACGCCTGACGCGCCTCCCAAAGGGCTTCGCGCATTTCGGGCAGAATGCCCCGCACGCTGCAACGCGCCCCAATGGTCGTTGCGGCGCGGCGGGGCTGTTTTTTTGCCTGGATGCGCTGCCGTGGGTTGCGAAAAAGAGCCCAAGCTGGACACCACCAGAAAAAATATGTTTTATTACAAGAAATGTCATAAAGATGGATAAGATATGTCCGATAATAAGGAGGAACACTTACCTGATATCGGCAATGGGGGCTTGCGCGTATGCGGCAGACGTCATGCGGAGGGTGACGGGGCTGCAGCGGCCTGCTGTTATGTCTTACGGCAGGCAATTTTAGTGTAAAATCCATTTTTCAGGGGCGCAGATCGTGGCCTGCGCCACTGATGTTGGATATTCCATGTGGCCTTATACGGAGTTAAAGATGTCTCATAGTATCAGAATGGCATTGTTGTTGGCGATCAGCGTTGTTGTATTGTTTGTCCAATCCTCCCTCATCGGCGTGGTGGCCAAATTGTCCTACGAAGCCAATGTGGACGCCCGCACGCATGAGATGGGGCTGGTGGTGGAAACCATCGCCAAATCCATGGGGGATTTCGGCGAGCAGTTGTCCACCCTGGTCAATGGCGCGGCCAAAACCCCCCAGGTGCGCCATTACCTGGAAACCGGCGAAGGCGGCGAAGGCGTGGGCGGTTTTATCGCCGCCATGTCCCAATCCTCTGCCAGCATCAACACCCTGTATGTTTTTGACGCCACCGGGCAACAGCAGGTCGTCACCACTCAAGGCAAACTGGTGGAAAAACACAGCAACCTGGCGCACCGCGAATACGTGCGTGCGGCTCTGGACGGCAAGCCCGGCTTCAGCACCACCCCTACCAAGAGTTTTGTTACCGGCAAGATTATCGTCAGCGTGACCGCGCCGGTGCTGGACAAGGCCGGTAAGGTGCTGGGCGGCATCGGTATGTCCTACGCCATTGACGAATTGGAAAAAAATTATATCAAAAGCGTCAAAATAGGCCAGACGGGCTATCCGTACATCGTTTCCCCCAAGGGGATCTTTGTGGCCCACCCGGACAGCAGCCTGGCCCTGCAGGACCGCAGCGACAAGCCTGGCGTGCGTGAAATGCTGGCCGCGCCTTCCGGCCAGGGCGTGCCCTATGTGCGCAAGGGCGAGGCCAATATGCTGTCCTGGGCCACTGTGCCCCACTGGGGCTGGAGAGTGGGCCTGACCATGGATATGGATGAAATCCAGGCTCCGGCCCGGCAGCAGCGCAATGTCATGCTGGGCCTGGGGGCGGGCGCCATTGTGCTGTTAGTGTGCATCTCTTTGTGGGCGCTGGAAAAGGTGGTCATCCGTCCCCTGCACCAGCTGGAAGCCTACGCCGGCGTGGTGGCCGGCGGTGACCTCAACGCCAGCCTGGACCTGCGTCTGAAGAATGAAATAGGCAAACTGGCTGACGCCCTGCGCACCATGGTGGCTAACCTCAAAGCCAAAATTGCCGAGGCCGACGAAAATACCCGCAAGGCGCAGGAGGAATCGGAACGCGCCGCCCAGGCCACAGCCGAGGCCGAAACCGCCCGCGCCGCGGCCGAACGGGCCAAGGCCGAGGGCATGCTTCAGGCCGCGGACCAGCTGGAAGGCGTGGTGACCACGGTGAGCACCGCCTCTGAGCAGCTCTCCGCCCAGGTGGAGCAGTCCAGCCGCGGGGCCGAGCGCCAGAGCGCCCGGGCCAGCGAAACCGCCACGGCCATGGAAGAAATGAACGCCACAGTCATGGAAGTGGCCCGCAACGCCGCCGAAGCCGCGGATTCGGCCAAGACAGCCAAAACCAAGGCTGCGGACGGCGCGGGCGTGGTGGCCCAGGTGGTGGACGGCATCGGCCACCTGCGCGAACAGGCCCTGGGCCTTAAGGACGAAATGACCGTGCTGGGCCAGCAGGCCGAAAGCATCGGCCAGATCCTGGGCGTTATCTCCGACATTGCGGACCAGACCAACCTCTTGGCCCTCAACGCGGCCATTGAAGCCGCCCGCGCGGGCGAAGCCGGGCGCGGCTTTGCCGTGGTGGCCGATGAGGTGCGCAAACTGGCCGAAAAAACCATGACCGCCACCAAGCAGGTGGGCGACGCCATCCACGAAATCCAGTCCGGCACGCGCAAAAACGTGGACAATGTGGAGCAGGTGGTGGAAGTGGTGGTCAGTACCACAGATCTGGCCGGAAAGTCCGGCGCAGCTCTGCACGAGATTGTCTCCCTGGTGGACGCCACGGCCCAGCAGGTGCAGTCCATTGCCACCGCGGCCGAAGAACAGTCCGCCGCCAGCGAGGAAATCAACCACTCCATAGAGGACGTGAACCGCGTCTCCGCCGAAACCGCCGAGGCCATGCGCCACGCCGCCGGCTCTGTCTCGGACATGGCCCGCCAGGCCCAGGTGCTGCGCGACCTCATCGAACAGATGAAGCGGGGGTAGGGCATTTCAACGTTGAAATGCCCTGGCGTGCCGTTCTGAGAAGGGGAAAAATGTTTGCGGGGTGAGGGGTGGGAAAGGGGCGCTTTTTGAAAAAAGCGCCCCTTTCCCACAAAAACAAGATGTGCGTATAACCTACAGGTTTTCCACAACCTTCGCGCCCATAGCGGCGCAGCCCAGGCAGGTTTTGCCCGGTTCCATGATGTCGCCGGTGCGGAAGCCCTGGGCCAGGGTGGCGCGCACGGCCGCTTCCACGGCATCGGCCTCGTCGTTGAGGCTGAAGCCCAGGCGCAGAAGCATGGCGACGGAAAGGATGGTGGCCAGGGGGTTGGCCTTGTCCTGTCCGGCGATGTCCGGGGCGGAGCCGTGGATGGGTTCAAACAGTCCGGGGCCGGAGGCCCCCAGCGAAGCCGAGGGCAGCATGCCCAGAGAGCCGGTAATGACAGAGGCTTCGTCCGAAAGGATGTCGCCGAAGATGTTGCCGGTGAGGATGACGTCGAACTGGGAGGGATCACGCACCAGCTGCATGGCGGCGTTATCCACGTACAGGTGGCTCAGCTCCACGTCGGCGTAGTCGCGGTGCACTTCCATGACCACTTCCCGCCACAGGCGGGAGGTTTCCAGCACGTTGCTTTTTTCCACGGAGCAGACCTTGTGGCGGCGCTTGCGGGCCGTTTCAAAGCCCACCCAGGCAATGCGGCGGATTTCTTCCTCAGTATAGACCATGGTGTTGAAGCCCGTGCGCAGGCCGTCGCGCGTTTCTATGCCGCGCGGTTCGCCGAAGTAGACGTCGCCGGTAAGCTCGCGCACCACCACCAGGTCCAGGCCTTTGGCGGCGATGTCGGGGCGGAGCAGGCAGGCCCCGGCCAGCTCGGGCAGCAGCAGGGCCGGGCGCAGGTTGGCGAACAGGCCCAGGGCCTTGCGGATGCCCAGCAGGCCTTTTTCCGGCCGTTTTTCCGGCGCAAGTCCGTCCCACTTGGGGCCGCCCACGGCGGCCAGGAACACGGCGTCAGCCTCTTTGCAGGCGCGGACTGTGGCTTCGGGCAAGGGCTCGCCTGTGGCGTCAATGGCGGCGCCGCCGATCTGGGCTGTCACAAAGCGGAACTGGTGGTTGTATTTCTGGGCCACGGCTTCCAGCACCCTGACGCCCTGGGCCAGGATCTCCGGGCCGATGCCGTCGCCCGGCAACAGGCAGATGGTCTTGTTCATGCGTGTTCCCCGTTACTGTTTTGGGCTTGTTTGACCAGGCGTTCCTTTACGTAGCCCACCAGGCCGCCCTTGGCCAGGATGTTGGCCATGGATTTGGGCAGAGGCGGGCAGACGATCTCCGCGCCGTTGGTCAGATCGCGGATGCGGCCCGTGGCGGCGTCGATTTCCAGGCTGTCGCCGTCGTTAATTTTGTTCACTTCGTCGCCCACTTCCAGCAGCAGAAGGCCCATGTTGAAAGCGTTGCGGTAGAAGATGCGGGCAAAGCTGTGCCCCACCACCACAGGAATGCCCGCGCCCAGGATGGCGATGGGGGCGTGCTCCCGCGAGGAGCCGCAGCCGAAGTTGCGCCCGGCCACCAGGATGTCGCCGGGGGCAACGCGCTTGACCCAGTCCGGTTCCAGCCCGGCCATGCAGTTTTCGCCCAGTTTTTTGGCGTCGGTGGTGACCAGGAAGCGCGCCGGGATGATGGCGTCCGTATCGATATGTTCGCCCACTTTGTGGGCCGTGCCTTTGTATTGCATGTTCAAACCCTTATCAGCGTTGGAGCGGTCACGGTCGGGCCGTTACAGTTGGTCCGGGCCGGCCACGTGCCCGACCACGGCTGAGGCCGCGGCCACCACGGGGCTGGCCAGGTAGACTTCGGCGTTGAGACTGCCCATGCGGCCCTTGAAGTTGCGGTTGGTGGTGGACACGGCGCGTTCGCCGTCGCCAAGGATGCCCATATGCCCGCCCAGGCACGGCCCGCAGGTGCTGGGGCCCACAATGCAGCCGGCGTCCATGAAGGTCTCGATAAGGCCCTCTTTGAGACACTGCCGCCACACAGTGGGGGTGGAAGGCAGCACAATGCAGCGCACGTTTTTGTCCACCTTGCGCCCGTGCAGCACGGCGGCGGCGTCGCGCATGTCGCTGATGCGGCCGTTGGTGCAGGAGCCGATGATCACCTGCTGGATGGGCGTGCGCCGCACCTCTGAAACTGGCCGCACGTTGGAGGGCAGGTGCGGACAGGCCACCACCGGTTCCTTGCCCGTGACGTTGATTTCCACTTCGCGTTCGTACAGCGCGCCGGGGTCGGCGGCCAGGTCGTCAGTGACGCCGGGGCGTTTGTGCTCCGCGCAGTAGGCGCGGGTTTTTACGTCCACGGCAAAAAGCCCGACCTTGGCCCCGGCTTCAATAGCCATATTGGCCATGCACAGGCGGGCTTCCACCGAAAGGTTGTCCACCACCGGCCCGGCAAATTCCAGGGCCTTGTACAGCGCGCCGTCCACGCCGATGGCCCCGATGAGCATGAGCATAAGATCCTTGCTGCGCAGCCACTTGGGCATAGAGCCCATAATGTTGACGCGGATGGTGGGCGGCACCTTGAGCCAGGTTTCGCCCAAGGCCATGGCCGCGGCAATGTCCGTGGAGCCCATGCCCGTGGCGAAGGCCCCGATGCCGCCGTAGGTGCAGGTGTGGCTGTCCGCGCCGACCACCAGGTCGCCGGGGCCCACCAGCCCCTGTTCGGGCAGCAGGGTATGCTCCACGCCGCAGTCGCCGCCTTCGTAGTAGTGGGTCAGGTTCTGCTCGTGAGCGAATTTGCGGCTCACCAGCACCTGATTGGCGGAATCAATGTCCTTCTGCGGGGTGAAGTGGTCCATAACCAGAATGACCCGGTCCCTGTTGAAGACCCGATCCGCGCCCATGCCGCGGAAGGATTTGATGGCCAGGGGGCCGGTGATGTCGTTGGCCAGCACCGCGGAGACGCGGCACTGGACGATCTGGCCGTCCTGTTCCACTGCTGCGTCGGTGTGGGCTTGCAGAATTTTTTGTGCAAGCGTTTGAGGCATAGGGGTACTCCTTTCAACCTGTGAGAATCTTACAACCAGGGGAAATGCCAGGGCGCGCGGCCCGTGGCGGCATGCCGCGGCGGGGCGGACCCGTGCCGCCCCGACCCCGCAACGTATCGGCGTATGCCGTGATCAGTCGTGCTGACAGTGCAGACGCGGTCCTTCCTGTTCCTTTTTGAAGAGGTGGTTCAGGGCGTTCACATACGCCCTGGCGCTGGCCACAAAAATATCCGGATGCGTGCCGCGGCCCACGGCGCTGATGTCGCCGTCGCGCAGGCGCACGGTCACTTCGCCCTGGGCGTCGGTGCCGCCCGTAACGGCGTTGATGGCGTATTGCTCCAGATCCGGCTGGCGGCCCACCAGATCGGCGATGACGTTAAACAGCGCGTCCACGGGGCCCACGCCGAAGCCCGCGCTGCTGCGCTCCAGGCCGTCCACATCCATGAGCACTGCGGCCGTGGGCGGCACGCCGCCCGCGTCGGAGCTCTGCACGCTCACATGGCGCAGGCGGAAGCGGTCCGGCATGCGGTAGATTTCTTCCTGCACCAGGGCCATGAGGTCGTCGTCGAGGAGGGTTTTTTTGCGGTCGGCCAGTTTTTTCACCGCTTCAAAAACAACGTTGAGCTGGGCGTCGTCCAGGGTGTAGCCCATGCTCTCAAACTTGCTGCGCACGGCGTTGCGGCCCGAATGCTTGCCGATGACCAGGCTGCTTTCAGTGCGGCCCACGGACTGCGGGGTCATGATCTCATACGTTTCGCGGTTTTTGAGCATGCCGTCCTGGTGGATGCCCGATTCGTGCGCAAAGGCGTTGGCCCCCACAATGGCTTTGTTGTTGGGGATGGGCTGGCCGATGGTCATGGAGAGCAGCCTGCAGGAGGGGTAGATCTGCTCGGTGACGATTTTGTGGGTAAGGCCGAAGTGGTCGTGCCGCACATGCAAGTTCATGACCACTTCTTCCAGCGAGGCGTTGCCCGCGCGCTCGCCGATGCCGCAGAGGGTTACCTCCGCCTGGCGCACGCCCACCTTAAAAGCGGCCAGGGTGTTGGCCACGGCCAGGCCCAGGTCGTTGTGGCAGTGCACGCTGAAGATGGCTTTATCGCTGTTGGGCGTATTTTTGATCACATAGTCGAGCAGGGCGGCGTATTCGTCCGGTTCGGCGTAGCCCACGGTATCGGGCAGATTGATGGTGGTGGCCCCGGCGTTGATGACGGCCTCCACCACCCGGCAGACAAACTCGCCCTCGGAGCGGGAAAAGTCCTCGCAGGAAAATTCCACATTGTCCGTGAGGGCGGCGCAGCGTTTGACGCCTTCCACGGCCATGCGCAGCACGTCTTCAGGGTCTTTGCGCAGCTTGTAGCGCATGTGCAGGGGCGAGGTGGACAAAAAGACATGGATGCGCGGATGGCGGGCCACCTTCACGGCTTCCCAGCAGCGGTCAATGTCATTGGCCACGCAGCGGGCCAGGCCCGCCACCTGAATGTCCCCGGCCTGGGCGGCGATGCGTTGCACGGAGGCAAAGTCGCCGGGGCTGGAGGCCGGAAACCCCGCTTCCATTACGTCCACGCCCAGGACTTCCAACTGGTGGGCCAGGCGCAATTTTTCCTGCAGGTTCATGGTGGCGCCGGGGGATTGCTCCCCGTCGCGCAAGGTGGTGTCGAAAAAATATACGCGGTTGTTCATGGCTTTCTCCTCTGGTTGCACAAGGGGTAGGTATATCGTGCATAACGGCCGTCGTAAAGGGCGGCTGACCAGGGAGCGTTCCGCCCTTTTGGGGCGGCGAACCGTTACGCAACCTCAATCGCTCTGGGGCGATAGGGCGCGTAGTAGCTGGCGGTTGCGGCGGGGAAGAATGACCATGGTATAAACCAGGCCCCCGGCAATATAAGCGGCGCTGAGGGTGAAGCCCATGATCCGCGGGGCGGAAATCACTGTGCCCAGCACCAGCAAAAAGCCCAGCATGGCGCGAATGGGGTGCAGGCGCAGGAAATCGTATTCCTTGAAGGAGAAATAGCGCGTCCTGCTGACCATCAGTACGCCTGTGAAGACGCTCAGCGCCAGGGCCAGGTAGGGCAGGGCGGGGCGCAGGGCCCCTGGGAACAGAGCGGCGAAAAAGACGAAGGTCACCAGGGTGCAGCCGGCGGCCGGGATGGGCAGACCGATAAAGAAGCGCTTGCCCACCGCGGCGGTGCTGATGTTGAAGCGCGCCAGGCGCAGGGCCCCGCAGGCGGCATAAATAAAGGCGGCGGCCACGCCCACCCGGCCCAGAGCCGAGAGTTGCCAGTGCCAGAGCAGCATGGCCGGGGCCAGACCAAAAGCAACCAGGTCGGAGAGGGAATCGTACTGCACGCCGAATTCGCTGGCCGTGTTGGTAAGCCGGGCCACCTTGCCGTCCAGACCGTCCATGACGGCGGAGAGCAATATGGCGAAGCAGGCCGACTCAAACCGGCCCTGCCCAGCCCAGACCATGGACAGAAAGCCCAGAAACATGCTCAGTGTGGTGATCATGTTGGGCAGGAGGTAAACTCCTTTGCGCGGTTTTCTGCGTTCCACGGCCATGCGGGCATCCATCAGGGTAAATCGGCTTTTTCGGGCAAGGCGGCGTCAGCCCGGCGGGGCGGGCGTCGCAAAGGCGCGCTCAGCGGGGGCGGGCCAGCACGCTCTGTCCGGCCAGCACGGTTTCGCCCACGCGCGCAGCCGCAACATAGCCTTCGGGCAGGTAAAGGTCAACTCGCGAGCCGAAGCGGATCATGCCGTAGCGTTCGCCGCGGGAGAGGGCGTCGCCTTCCTCCACCCGGCAGACGATGCGGCGGGCCACCAGCCCGGCGATCTGCACCATGCTCCAGAGGTCGCCGTTGGCGTCGCGCAGGCTGTAGGCGCAGCGTTCGTTGTCCGTGGAGGCCTTGTCAAAGGAAGCGTTAAGGAATTTGCCGGGCATGTAGCGGATGCTCTGCACCGTGCAGGCGACAGGGGCACGGTTTACATGGACGTTGAAGACGTTCATGAAAATGCTTACGCACTGGCGCGGCTCCCCGCTGAAGGGATCCGGCCTGGTTTCCACGCGGATGATCCTGCCGTCGGCCGGGCTCACGGCCAGATCCGGGCCGGTGGGCACGACCCGTTCCGGATCGCGGAAGAAGTGGAGGCTGAACCAGCACAGGGCCAGAAAAATCACGGCCAGGGGCCACCACTCCAGGCAGGCGAAAACCAGGGCCGCCAGGGCGGTGAGGCCGATGCAGGGCCAACCTTCAGGGGTGATGCCGCAACGGGCTGGGCGCATGGAGTCCTCCTCAAAAAAGGGCGTGCGGAAAAAATTGCACGAAGCCAGCCTAGTCTTTTCCGGGGCGCTTTGGCAAGCCGCCCCTTGCCGGGCGCGCCGCCCGGAGCTATACTATGAATTATGAACATGTCCTTTTGCCGTCTGCGCGTTCTGGCCGTCTGCCTGGCCCTTCCCGGCCTGCTCTGGGCCTGCGGCCCTAAAGACGTCGGCACGGGCACCTCGACGGAAGCTGCGGGCGAACCGCAAGGGGTGAGCGTGGAGGATCAGCTGCGCTACCCCGTGTACGGTTCCAGCAACACGCAGCGTATGCTCTATTGGCAGAATCGTCCGGACGTCATGGCCCAGACGCAGGACTGGCGCGCGCGGCAGTTCCGCCGCACGGAGGGGCTGGACGCGGCCCCCGGCCCCGCGGACCCGGCCTACCGGGCTGTGCCCAGACAAAGCAGCCCGTTCAGGCAATAAAAAAATATGGATCCCATCACCCACGCCGCCAGCGGCGCCGTGGCCATGCTGGCCATGCCCCACCGCCCCGCCGCCCGCTGGGCCGTGCCCCTGGCCGCTCTGGCCGCCGCCGCGCCGGATGTGGACGTGCTCCTGGCCCACAGCCCTTTGCAGTTTCTGCTGCTGCACCGGGGCCTGACCCACTCCCTGTTTTTTGCGCCCGTGCTGGGGCTGTTGCTGACGCTTCCGGCCCGCTCACTCTGGCGGGCGGAGACGCCGGGCCACTGGCGGCCGGCCTTTGTCTGGCTGTTCATGACCTGCATGGTGCTGCTGCATATCTGGCTGGACTGCATCACCACCTACGGCACCATGATTTTTGTGCCGTTTTCGCATTTGCGGGTACGGCTCAATGCCGTGTTCATCATTGATCTGTTCCTCACCCTGCCGTTGCTGCTGGCGTTTTGGCGCTGGCGCGACCGCTGGTGGCGCATGCTCCTGGCCTTGGTCTGGCTGTTCGTCTATCCCTTGGCCGGGCTTTCGCTCAACGCCTGGCACACGGCCCAGGTGGAAGCGCGCCTGGCCGCCCAGGGCAGGGACGTGCGGCAGGTCACGGTGCTGCCCGACGCCTTTGCCCCTTTTTTCTGGCGCGTGCTGTATGAAGAGGAAACCCCGCACGGCATGCTGGTGCATTTGCAGGGCCTGGACGCGCTGGGGCGCTTCCGGGCGGAAGAAAGCGTCAGCCCGGCGGCGTCGCCGCGCCTGCTGGACGCTCTGGCCCGGCAATCCGTGGCGGCCAGGGCCTTTTTTGACTTTGCCCTGCTGCCCGTAACGCGGCCCGTGCCCCCGGCTGAGCTGCCGCTGTCGGCAGTGGCGGCGGACAGGGCCGCGGGCGGCCCGGCGCCCCTCTATATCATGGTGTACGACCTGCGGTTCGGCAGCAATCTGGCCGTGGTGCGCAAACTTTTGAATCTGCGGCCGCATGCGGATATTCCCTTCAAATATTTTGCCGAAATGGACTGCGCCCGGCCTGCGGCCCCGGCCGTGGACGCGGGCATGTGCGTTGCGCCACGCCTGCTGCGGGAGCGGCTGCGGTTTTCCGACAGCCGGCAGGATTCTTTGTGGCGCGCGCCCCGGCCGCCAGGGCCCGTGCCCTGGCAATCCTGGCTGGTGGGCCTGTATTGAGCGCGGGGGGTTCCTTTGTCTTGCGCGGCGGCCCCACATGGGGTATGCCGCCCCATGGCGCGTCTGTTTGGCCGCGCTGGATTCTGCAGCATGGAGGCCCGCTATGGACGCATCCTTTTCGCACCTGGACAGCCAGGGCAACCTGAGCATGGTGGACGTGGGGTCCAAACCCCCCACCGAGCGCGTGGCCGTGGCTGAAGCCGTGGTGGAGCTGGCCCCGGCCACCATGCAGCTGCTGCGCCAGGCGGCCTTGCCCAAGGGCGACGTGCTCACCTGCGCCAAGGTGGGCGGCATTATGGCCGCCAAGCGCGTGGGCGAGCTTATCCCGCTTTGTCATCCGCTCAACCTCACCTATGCGGATGTGCGCTTTGAGGTCACGGACGAGCCGCCGCGGGTGCGCATTGAGACGGAAACCCGCACTGTGGGCCCCACCGGCGTAGAAATGGAGGCCCTGGTGGCGGCGCAGACGGCGGCCGCCGTCATTTATGACATGTGCAAGGCCGTGCAGCGCGATATCGTCATCAGCCGGGTGCGCCTGCTGCACAAAAGCGGCGGCCGGAGCGGCCGCTACGACGCGCCGGAGCTGCCGTGAGCATGCCGGTAGTGGATCCTGTGGCCCTGACCCTGGGCCACCTGCAGGTGCGTTGGTACGGCCTTATGTATCTGGCGGGGTTTGCCCTGGGCTGGATTCTGGGCCGCTATCGGGCCACCAGGCCCGGTTCCGGCTGGACCGCAGCCGATGTGGACGACCTGCTGACCTGCGTTATGGTGGGCATTATCCTGGGCGGCCGTCTGGGCTATGTGCTGTTTTACGATCTGCCTGTGTACCTTAGCGATCCGCTGGAAATCCTGCGCATCTGGAACGGGGGTATGTCCTTCCACGGCGGGCTGCTGGGCGTACTGGGGGCCTTCTGGTACTATGCGCGCTCGCGCGGGCGCAGCTTCCTGGAAGTTTCGGACTTTATTGCACCGCTCATCCCGCAGGGGCTCTTTTTCGGCCGGCTGGGCAACTTCATCAACGGCGAGCTCTGGGGCAAGGTCAGCGACGTGCCCTGGGCTATGGTCTTTCCCGGTGCGGGCCCCTTGCCCCGGCATCCCTCGCAGCTGTATGAGGCTGTGCTGGAGGGCCTGGTGCTGGGCGTGGCGCTCTGGATTTTTTCCGCCAGGCCGCGTAAGGAAGGGGCGGTCTCCGGGCTGTTTGCCCTGGGCTACGCCATATTCCGCTTCGGTGTGGAATTTGTGCGCGTGCCGGATGTGCAGCTGGGCTATCTGGCTTTCGGCTGGCTGACCATGGGGCAGGTGCTTTGCCTGCCGTTGTTCCTGGCCGGCCTGTGGCTGCTCTGCCGCAAGGCAGAACCCGTGCGGCCGACGCCGCCCCCGCGCCCCGCGTCCGGGAAAAAGGGCGGCAAGAAGCGGCGTTAGCGCGTGGCGCAGGGCAATGCGCTGTGGCAACTGCGCAGACCGCCGCAAGGCGCAAGCGCCGCACCGCTGCGCGGGGCAAAGGTCGCGGTGAGCGCCCTGCCTGCTCTTGCGCAAGCGCGTTCCAAAAACGAGATGCCCGGCTGAGCGTCCCGCTATTTTCCCCCTTCCTTCTTGCGGCTTGCCGCCGATTGATAACGGCGGCGCTGCTGTGGAGCAAGGGGCAACGCCCGGCGGAAAATCGCCGCCTTGCCGCAACGCGGGGCAAGGGCGCGTCCGCTCTGCGGTGAAGGGACGGTCACGTCCGCCGGTTGACAGCCCGCAACTTTTCTGGGAAACTGACGGGCGTTTATCCGTTTATATCAAGGAGGCCATATGGCTAAGGAAGGGTCTATTGAAGTGGACGGCGTGGTGCAGGAAGCTCTGCCCAACGCCATGTTTCGCGTGGAGCTGGAAAACGGCTACGAGGTGCTGGCCCACATTTCCGGCAAAATGCGCAAATTTTACATCCGCATCCTGCCCGGCGACCGCGTGAAGGTGGAGCTTTCGCCCTACGATCTCACCCGCGGCCGCATCACCTATCGCATGAAGTAGCGCGCCCGTCCCCGCCTCAGGGGGCCGGCGAGCCGCAGCGCCAGTCTTTCCCGGAATGCCCGTTCGGGCCTTCCCTCACACCAGGCCCAGCCAGCGCAGCAGGGCCACGCACGCCAGAGCCCACAGGCCCGCCAGCACATCGTCAATCATTATGCCGAACCCGGCGGGCAGCCAGTTTTCCGAAGCCCGCACGGGCCAGGGCTTGAGAATGTCAAACAGGCGGAAAAAGGCGAAGGCCGCCAGCACCAGCCCGAAGCCCGGTCGGGGAAAAGGCAGCAGCACCAGCCACACGCCTACCAGCTCGTCAATGACCACTTCGCCGGGGTCGCGGCATTCCAGGATTTTTTCTGCTCTGGTGGCGGCCAGCCCGCCCAGAAAAAAGAGCGCCAGCAGCAGAAGCGCGCGCCAGCCAGGGCCCAGCGGCAGGAAAACATAAGGCGCCAGCAGGCAGGCCATGGCCGTGCCCCAGGTGCCAGGGGCCTTGGGGTCAAGCCCGGCCACGCCCAGACGGCAGAAGGATAATACGGCAGCATCCCAGAAGCGCATGGCATTTCCTGATTGAGGGTGGAGGGATGAAGCATAATATAGCACTGCCTGCTCCGGACCGCAATCGGCGGTTCGCCCCGCACCCGGCCCGTGGGCGGGCCCGACGGTGGGCCGTGCCGGGCAGTGGGCACGCAGATTTGCTATGAGGCTTGCGCCTGCTGCTGACCGCGAGGCTTGCGATCCGCTGCGGAGGGGAGCGGGGCGCGTCGGCATGGCCCGTTCGCGCGACAGGAAGCCCGTGGCGGCGTTTTTGTTGCCGGGCAGGACTGTGGCGTGCGGCGATTGTATTGACAAACCAGCGCGTTGCCGTATAGGCAAGAGCATGGACAAAAACCGCAGCGAACTGTTTGGCCGCTTCAGCTATGACGAGAGCCTGAGCTATGAGGCCCTGCTGGACGCCGAAGAGCAGCTTACCGGCCGCCTGGAAGCGCTGCTGCAACGGGCCGGGGCCGCGCATCTGGATTTTACGCCTTTGGGCGATGCGCTTATGTTCCAATGCGCCTTTGCGGAGCACAAGCCCTATGTGTACCGCAAAATCGCGCTGGAGACGGCGGCCTTGCTGCCCCAGGGGGTGCGCGGCCGGCTGCTGTGCCTGCACAAGGATTTTTCCGCCTTACATCTGTACTGGCTGGAACCGGGCCAGTGGCAGGAGGAAGCGCGGGACTTGCCGGAATGCCCGCCCACCGGGCTGAAAATCTGGCGCGTGGGTTGTGCGGCGGCGGCGCAGAGCCCGCCCCGGCCTTTGGAGTAGGCCCAAGGAAAAGGCCGAGCCTGTTCCCCCTTGCGGCGGGAGCGGACCCGATTTTTACGAGTCCTGTTTTTGGGAGCAAACCCCGTTCCCGCGCGTGCCGGGGGGCGGATTCAGGCCCGGCATCCCGGCCTGAACATGCGCAGCCGCAGAAGGCACGCTGCGGCGGGGCGATGCACAGTCGCTCTGCCGTCAGCCTGCGCGGAGGCCCCCTGGAGAACATTACGCCCGCTGTGTCCGCCCGCTGCGCAGCGGACAACGCCTGTGCCCGGATGGTGGAACGGTAGACACAAGGGACTTAAAATCCCTAGCCCGAAAGGGCGTGCGGGTTCAAATCCCGCTCCGGGTACCATAGACATATTCCATAAGGCTTCATGAGGCGTCAAAACCCTTGTGAAGCCTTACTTTTTTGCCTTTATCCTTCTCACCATGTGGCATATAGCGTCGTAAGATGCCCTTTTTGGGGGGGCAAATTCTGGGGCATAATCTCTCTAAGCAAAATCTGTAGAGGGAGGTGCCCCGCTTTATGCCCCTATCCGATTTAAAAATCCGCTCCGCCAAGCCTAAGGTCATTAGGGGCAGCCTCAGCGGACAAGAAACGGCAACTCTCGGACGAAGAATTGAAAATTAAAAAAGAGATCGTAGAGAGCCTGTTGATGTAATTACCCGGATTCAGCGGGCACAAAAAGCCCCTCGGTGTGAGGGGCGGGAGAAAAGATGAATTTTCCCCAATGAGGCACGAAGAAGATTCCACTGCATATGCCAGATGGCTTTGAACTATTGTTATTGCTTTGGCGTTAATCTTGGCTGCTTCCGTGCGGCCCTCAGCATAATTGCAGCGCCATCGCTATAAAAATATATAGTCGTCATTGTGCCTTGTCAGCCATTCTTCTGCCTTTTAACATTGACATTCCTTGTTGTTGTGAAAGTAATGTAGCGGCAGGCACTCCAGATTTTTTTTCAGAAACTAAGATGAAATAATATCTATTTTCTTTCATTGTGACTTTAAATCTAGCCTTTTTCCCTGTCCTTGCAGATTTAAGTTCAAATTCGAATGCATCATATGCCGGATCTGAAATCGTTATGTATGTATTTTTTGACAAAGAAAACTGCATACTGATGGCCTCGTTAGCGCCGTCAATATCTGGTGTGGTATAGAAGTTTGAAAATACAACAGGATGGTCAATTTTGTTATCAAAAATTAAAAATGCATAGTAATGCCCATTTACAATGCTGGGAAGCTGGATGGAATTAGCTGCATAAGATTGATTGCATATCAACAAAAAGCAAAACGTAAAAATCATTTTTTTGACAGACAAGATCCACATGGTGTCCCTCCATTTTTCAAGGCAATTTCTCTTTCTTCTCTCTTTCTGCTCCAACCAATAATCATTACTGTGCGGACAATAAAGAAGATGTTTGAGCGTATACATGTCTTTGCCCATTTCTTAACTTCTTCGCTCGTTCCCCATCTCTTACTGCTTAGTTTTTGTAGGCGTTGCTCAGCACAGCTGCCAAATCCAGACGACGCGGCCCAGCACAACATTGGCGTACCCCTCATAGGGCAGGGGGATGGGACTGTATGCGCTATTGTCCGAGTGCAGGACAATGGCTCCGTCAGCGCCCATGCGAAGGCGTTTGATGACCCGGCCGAAGGGCGGCATGTGCACAAGGTAGATGCCGCCTTCGGCGATATCTCCGGCAAAGGGAACAACCCCCACATAGGCCCCTTTGAGAATGGTGGGCTCCATGCTGTCGCCGTCAACGCGGAAGGCGGCCACATCTGGGAAGTTGTACTGCGGCAGAACCCGAATGAAGGATTCCGGGGAGCCGGAGAACAGCCCCGTAGCTGCGCCGGCCCCAGTATTGCCATAGACCGGCACTGCTGGCAGGGCGTCGCCCTCCACGAGCTCCTTGGGAGCTTGCGGGCCTGTGCGTGACATGACGGCCCCTTCAAAAAACGCCTCTGGCCCTGCGGCCTGGACAATTTTTGAGATTGTTTCCATGGAAGGGTTTTTGGTTTCCCTGCTTATAATTTTGCTCAAAGAATTTTGAGTAATCCCCGCCTGTTTGGCGAAGCGAGCTTGCCAACCGCGTTCATCCTTCCTGGCTCTGAGATATGAATAAAACCTTTCAGAAAATTCCATTTTTATCACCTATTCCAAACGGAATACCAGTGTCAAATTCTTATAGGAATTGTGTTTGAAAATATTTTCCCATAGGAATATCATTGAGGCATGAACATAGAAACTTTCCGCACAGACCTGCAGCGCGCTATCCGTGAAAAGGGGTTATCCCAAAGCGAACTCGCACGCCTGGCAGGAATCCGTCAGGGCACGCTTTCCAAGTTTCTGACCGCAGAAAATGGCAGGGATATGAACCTTTCCACTGCGCTCCGCCTTTGGCCGTTCGTCTACGGCGCCCCGCCTATCCCAGCCACCCCTGCCACGTCACCCGCATCTGCACAGGCTCAGGCAGCAGCGCAGTAGCGATAGCCGCAGCGTGGCCGAATGACCTTACCCCATTGCGTATCCCACTTGTAAGTTAGCGGTTCCTGTTGGGTTATGGGTTCTGTTCTGCCGGCAAAATTCTTCTGGCGTCAGCCAGCCCAGCGAACTGTGCGGCCGCCGCTGGTTGTAATCCTGCCTCCAGGCTTCAACTGCTTGACGGGCGTCATGTACGGATAAAAACACATGTTGATTCAAACATGCATCACGGAATTTCCCGTTAAAACTTTCAATATGCCCATTGTCCGTGGGTTTCCCCGGGCGAGTAAACTCTATCGCAACGCCATGCGCAACTGCCCAGGCATCCAGTGCCTTGCCACTAAATTCCGGGCCGCTGTCAACTTTTATACGTTGCGGCTTTCTCCCTCGGAGGCGTAACCTTTCCAGCACTCGCACAACACGCAGGCCTGGCAGTGACATGTCTACTTCCAGCGCCGGGCTTGACCGATCCCACAGATCCGCAATCGTCAAAATCCGGATGCGACGTCCATCCATAAGGGCATCGCTTACAAAATCCATCGCCCACAGCTCATCCGGACTTGTAGGGCACACCTGCTCGACACGGGTATGACTTGGGCGCTTCGCTCGTTTCCGTGTCCGCAGAGAAAGCCCCTCCTCCTGGTAGATTCTTTCTGTCCGCTTATGGTTCTGCACCAGGCCCTCACGCCGCAGCAATTCATGCAGGCGAGGAGAACCGAAGCGCCGCCGCTCTTCCGCCAGCTCCCGCAAGCGGGTACGCAAAAGCAGATCACTATCCTCGGGTGGCGGCCGCCTGGCGGAACAGCGGTTCAACTGGATCACTCGGCAGGCCCGCCGCTCTGAGAGGCCGTGTTGCGCCTGGATATAGCGCACGGCTTCCCTCTGGGCTGCGGGCTTCAGAAGTTTTTTGAGAGCACGTCCTTCAGGACGACAATATCCAGAGCCTGTTCGCCCACA